>JAFWGH010000091.1 GCA_017512465.1 Clostridia bacterium | reverse complement strand
GTCATGAGCATAGAAGCATACGAAAAAACGATGTTCATCAACGATGTTGAAAGAAAGCTGGCAGAAGCGGAGGATGCAATCAATAGGGGAGAGGTTCGAGATGCAAAAGAAGCACTCGCCGAACTGAAAAAGAAGTATGCAATATAAACTTGTAATTACCGGTACAGCCGAACAAGATTTGGAGGACATTGCGGGATATATTGCAAATGATTTATCTTCACCCAAAGCAGCCCTAGCTTTTCTTAATGATGTTGATAATTGCTATGAGAATATATCCTTAAATCCGCATATGTATCCGTTTTGTGAGAATGAGAGATTAAAAAGGCAGGAATATCGCAAGGCATTAATCAAGAATTATATAATGTTTTATCGTGTTGACGATAAAACCGGAACTATTTATGTTATGCGATTTATCTATGGAGGAAGAGATTATATTAAACTGCTTTAGTTTTAAATAGTTATTTTTCAGCGACTGAGATAAAAGTGAGATACGAGAGTTCGCAAACCCTTGAAAACACTCACTTTTTTAAACCGAATTGACAACTCTGACTCCGTCATTTAAGGTTCGAATCCTTATACCTCTGCCAAAAATTAAGAGCACCACAAGGGTGCTCTTAATTTTTGGCAGAGGTATAAGTGATGTTTGCCTATTGGCAAGTGATGTTACCTGCGGTAGTGATGTCGCTTCCGCTTGTGATGTGTGCTCCGCACGTGTTTATTGGCAAACATCGCATCACTGCGAGTGAAACGAGCAACATCATTTCAACGCAGTTGATACATCATTAGGCGCGAAGCGCCGACATCATTTTTATACGCACACATTGGAAAAGTAGCACAACTTGTATCAAATATAGTGTGAGTAGACAAAAAACAAGACTCGGCAACGCCGAGTCTTGTTTTTCTATTATCGAAGCATCCGGCAGATGCTTCCGGCTTAACACTTTATAAATGTTCCACCATATACTGCACTATTTTTGCACAGTGTGCCGCTGCCGCTGCTTCAAACTCCTGATATTCCATAACCTGCGTTTCATCCGGCTTATCGGAAATAGCGCGAATGACAACATATGGTGTGCTGTTCAGGTAACAGCTTTGTGCAATCGCGGCGCCTTCCATTTCACTGCACATACCGCCGAAATTTTTGATAATCGTATCTCTTTGTTGCTTGGTGGATATGAACTGGTCGCCCGAGCAAACTCTGCCTTCAAAAACATGCACATCCGGTGCGGATTCCTGCACCGCTTTGACTGCCGCAGCGCGCAAAGTTTTATCCGCAGGGAAAGCATAGAGCCCTGTATAGGGAATTTCACCTTTTTGATAGCCGATGGCTTCCACAGTAAAGTCATGCTGCACCGCATCCACGCTGACAACGATATCGCCGATATCAATCTGATTATCAAGAGAGCCTGCGACACCGGTATTGATGATTTTGGTACAAGCGAAATCATTGATGAGCGTGTGCGCACAGATGCCTGCATTCACCTTGCCCATACCGCATTTTACAATAACAACTTTCTTTTCACCGAGTGTTCCCTCGCAGAATTCCATTTCGGCAATTTTGGTGGTGCCGGTAATGTTTGCTACTTTTTTGAGCGCATTTACCTCAACATCCATGGCACCGATGATGCCGATAACTTCTTTGGGCTGTGAGTCGGTTTGAGAGCAGCCGGTAAAAAACGCGGTGCAAAGCAGCACGCACAACAACACAAGCAGTATTTTTTTCATAGCCATCCCCCCGATTAATCGTTATCTTTAATATGCTGCGAAACTGCCAGGATATATCCGGTGGGGGATACCACAATTGTATATTTGGAAGAGTCGGTCGAAACGGTTTTTGCGCCTCTTTCATGGTATGGCTTTCTGAAGCCGTGCGCCATAAAGAAGTCAATCGCTTCATCAAAATCATCCACATTCACGCGAATCATTGAGTACTCTCCGTCTCCTCGCGCAACATCCACATAAAAGCCGTTTTCATTCTTTAAGCGGACATCTGTGGTCTTGATTTCGCTGATATTGTCTTTCACATGGTGCCGTTTGAAGCCCAGCGCCTCAAAAGTTTCAATAGCAGCATCGGGGTCTTTTGTAATAATAAGCGGGTTAAAAGTTGTAATTTTCATGGTTGTTTCTCCTTTGGTATTTGCTATGTTTAAATGCTTTGCAGGATATTGCAATCCTAATTCTTAATATGATAAACCACGTTAATGGCGTAGCCTGCCGGGGAAATCATAACAGCGGTTTTGGAAGAACCGGTGTCAATGATATTGCCTTCGCCTCTCATATTCTTAAAGCCGCGCGAAGCGAGAAGTTCCAGCGCTTCATCGAAATCGGAAACATTTATTTGAATGGCGGTCATATCGCGCTCCATGCGGTCTACCTGCGCAATAGAGACAACATGCCCCGCGGCATCTTTCATCCGAAATCCGCCGGAATTGTTTGTATCGGGAACATCCTTTTTCTCGTGCTGCTTGGCAAAGCCCATATCTTCAAAGACTTTGGAGATGCTCCCGGCATCATTTGACATAATCAGTGGACTAAAACTTGTAATTTTCATAACGGTATCTCCTTTAATATATTCTATCTTTACACGATTCGGTTTACCGAAGCGCCAAAAATTTTCTAATAGAGCGCAACGGCTTCATGCAGCGCTTCTGCCGCTGCCGCCTGTTGGCTATAATCTAAAGCGCGCCTTCGGTCCCGGTTGCGGCGGCGCCGGAACGGTTGGCGATGGTGAGCACTTGCTCTAAACTCTCGGCGTCGAGAGAAGCGCCGCGGTCAATGCATGCTAAAGCCGCACCGAAAAAAGCATCTCCCGCGCCGGTGGTATCCACAATTTTTTCCACCGGGTCTGACGGTGCGCAGGCTATGCGCTTTCCGCCGAGAAACGCTTCGCTGCCCTCAGCGCCTTTGGTGATGAGCAATAGCCCTTTATAGCCCAACTTGGAAACAGCGCGCGCGGTGTCGTTTTCTTCCGCCAATGCCTGCAGTTCCTCGATACTCAGTTTTAACACATCGGCTGTCATTAGGAATGGCAGCATGGTGCGCTCGCGTTCCTCTGTCGTGGAAAACAAATCGTCCCTGAAATTTGCATCGGTCGATACACGAATATTTCTGCGCTTTGCCTCTCGTATCGCACTCTCGCAAAATGCTCTGCCCGGTTCGGTGTTGAGCATCAGTGTGCCGAAGTGGAAAGTGGTTACACCCTCCCAGTCAATTGCGGCAGCATTCAGCTGATAGTCGGCAGTGTTATCTCTTAAAAATCTAAAGTACCTTTCGCCGTTTTTATCAACCGTGACCAGTGCAACCGTTGTGGGGCAATCTGTTTGCGTTAAGCGCAAATCGAGCTCGAAAGTCTTTGCCTGCTCCTTTAAAAATGCGCCCTCCCTATCGCTGCCCACATTGCCGAAAAAGCGCACCTCGGCGCCCTGCCTTGCTGCATACACCGCTACATTAAATGGTGCGCCGCCGATATGGTCGGTTTTTCCCGCAGGTGTTCCCACTCTGTCAACCAATATTTCTCCTGCACATAATATCATACATTATTCTCCTTACTCGGCAGACATTCCGCCAGCACCAATCCGTCACCATGCAGCGTAAATCTGTTTTGCGCGGCAAACGGTAAAAAGAAATAATCGCCTTTTTTTACACTGCGCGAATAGTTTTCTCCCTCTATCGTGCCGCTTCCCTCCAGCACTATCCAGACCGAAGGTCCGAAAGACGGTGTGTAGCTGCCGCCGCACAGTGTGATGCGGTTCTCGGCAAAGCACGGTGTGTGTTCATAGCCGATGAGGCTCTCTATAATCACACCGTTTTCATTCTTTATTGTTTTTGGTGCTATTTTTGCACTTGCGAGTGCTTTTTCGCCCACCATGGAGTAGTCAAAACAATCCAGCGCAGTGGATTTATCCAAGCCGATATATTCTTCTTCAAAACTGATATGCGTATCGCCGCACCAGCGCTCGGGTTGAATGGTGAAGTCCGTGGGCTCCTGCACTTCCAATATAGTACAGCCTGCGCCGATAGCATGAATAAGCCCTGCGCGAATGAGGTACACATCGCCGGGCTTTGCATCCACACCGGCTAAAATCGTGCCCATAATATCGCGCTCGGTTTCGCTGCGCTCCTCGAGCTCGGATAATTCCTCTTTTGTCATTTCCCGATTAAACCCGAAATAAATCTTGGCGCCGGGTCTGGTGGCGAGCACCAGCCACGCCTCTGTTTTGCCGTAGGGCGAGCCGAAGTGTTTTTTGGCAAATTCTTTTGTCGGGTGCACCTGCATAGGCAGGCGAATGGCGCTGTCAAGGTATTTGACCAAACAATCATACTTTCTGCCGCCCAAAAGATTTTCGGGGTATTCTTTTAACAAATCATCAAAAAATAATTCCGTGCCTTCGGGGCGGGCAACGCCGTCCCTTTCACCGAAATATTTCGGATTAATGGCTTTCACACAGCTTGCAATCCACTCCTCGGGGAAAAAATCGTCTTCTTCCTCCGGAAGAGAGCAAAACTTTGCAATCCCTTTTCCGCCTAAATACACTCTGTAAACTCTGTTTTTCTCAAAAAAGACAGGTGATGAGGTAAGCCTCTCCAAATTCATTGTCACGCCTCCGTATCATAAAAGTATTCTGTAATGTATTATATCACATTTCTAAATAATGTCCATCGCATAAATATCCATAAGCTCTCGGCTTATTTTTCATTGACGATGTTTTAGCATTTGCTGTATAATAAATTTGATACATTGTAATATGCGGAGAAATGAAATGAAACGGAAAACAGCATAAAAAACACAGCACCTTGCAAAAGGTGCTGTCAGAGTGTCGAAAAAGTGGCTGAAACCACACGACAATTATTGAATTATTGATTTATTACAATTTAAAAATAATAGCTACAATAGCGGTGAATTTAATTCCGCATTTTATCTTTCAAAACCGGAACAGTAAAAATCGCCGTATCTACGGCGATTTTGTGTTTTTGCCAACTCGAGCTTGGAGTACATAGGGATAAGAATAATCAAGGCTGATGTGCCTGCAAACAGTTCTTTGC
>JAFWGH010000090.1 GCA_017512465.1 Clostridia bacterium | reverse complement strand
TCCATTATTATATATCATTTCTTTTTTTCGTGCAAGGAAAGATAGGACATCTGCGCGCATTGTTTTTTCCCGATCAATGCAAAAAGAATTGTGCATGAACAGCTCTAAAAGCGCAGCGCGGTTACAAATTGTTTACGAATGAGAAAAACAATTGCAATCACACTTGGAACAAATTATAATAAATTAATTAGATTAGCTTTTAAATAAAATGTTAGGATGAAAAATGAACGATAAAAGTTTTGCAAAAACAATAGCGCGTTTATTTAAGCAAACAGATTTGTTCCTGCTTTTTCTGTGCCTGGTCGCTTCTACCTACGGAATGCTTTTGGTATTTAGCGCCACAAAAAACACTTTGGTGGAAGGACAACTGATTTCCTCGGAGTTTAAATCGATGCTTGTTGCGATTCCCATCGGTGTTATCGGCGCGATTATACTCTCTTACATCAATTATGAGTATTTTGTGAAGTTCTTTTGGATAATCGGCGCAGTCGGTTTGATTTTGATGGTCATTACCATCTTTTTCGGCGTAGCACCGGATGCAAGACAGGATTCAAGATGTTGGTTAAAAATTACCGACAGTTTTTATTTCCAACCCTCTGAAGTAGTGAAACTCGCCTTTATTATCACCTTCGCCGTGCATTTAGACGCTGTAAAAGACAACATTAATTCCATTAAAAATGTTGCGCTTCTGGCTATTCATGCCATTGTTCCGGTAGCTTTGGTCGTGATTACCGGTGATGACGGTTCTGCCTTGGTATTTGCTCTCATTATTATTGGTATGCTCATTGCCGCCGGGCTGCACTGGAGTTATTTCGCTGTCGGCTTTTTAGGCATAGCTGCCGCCATTCCGCTCGCTTGGTCAACCGGTTTAATCAAAGATTTCCAAAAAAGCAGATTTTTGGCACTGTTCTACTACGATGCCGAAGAGTATGCACGCGATGCGGCATATCAGCAAAACCAGGCTATCAATGCTATCGGATCGGGCAAAGTTACGGGCAAAGGATTGTTTAACGGCACCTATGTACAAAGTGCCGCCATTCCCGAAGCAAAAAACGATATGATACTTTCCGTTGCCGGCGAAGAGTTAGGCTTTTGGGTGCTATTGCCGTGATTGCCATTATTGCAATTATTACAATAAAAATTATGATAAATGCCAAATCCGCAAAGGATTCCCATGGCTATTTTATTGATATGGGTATAGCCGCTATGGTTATCGGACAAACCTTAATCAATGTAGGTATGTGCTTGCGGCTGTTACCGGTTATCGGTATTACACTCCCCTTCTTTAGCGCGGGAGGCAGTTCCAATTTAGCGGTATATCTGGCAATAGGGTTAGTGATGAGTGTCTACCGACAATCAAAAAAAGCGGAAGAATACGCCTTCTCTCCCGCAAATGTCATTAAGTTTACATAAAGAAAAAGAGGAAGTTTCAAACTTCCTCTTATTTTTTTAACTTTTCTATTGTATCTTTATCCGGTGTGACATATACGGTTTTATAGGATGTATAAAAAACCCTGCCCGGTATTTTTGAAGGCTGGCGCTTCACAAATTTAATAGCCGTATAATCCACAGGCACATTTGAGGATTCACGTGCTTTAGAATAATAAGCACAAATACCCGCCGCTTCAATCAAATCCTCTTCACTAACACTTTTGCCGTTTGTGAACAGCACAGTATGCGAGCCGTGAACATTTTTTGTGTGCAGCCAAATATCATTTCCGCCCGCCGTTTTAAAGGTTAAGGTATCGTTTGCCATATTATTTCTGCCGACCATCACGCTAAAGCCGCCGCTTGTTTCAAAGCACAGCGGCTTCATTTCTCCGGGTGCTTTATCGCGCTTACCGGGCTTTGCCTTCACATAGCCCTGCAAAGCCAACTCACGCTTGATTGCCAGAATTTCTCCGGGTGTCTCCGCGCGCTCAAGTAAATCGAGCACACTCTCTAAGTAATCCAACTGCTCATTGCCCAAGCGAATCTGTTCTTCCAAAAAAACTTTTGCATTTTGCTTTTTGCGGTATTCTTTATAATACTTATTGGCATTTTCACTCGGTGATAAAAGGATATCCGCCGGAATATCTTCCATCTCACCGGTATAATAATTTAACACATGATAACGGCTGACACCCGATTCAAGTGTATAAAGATTGGCATTAATCAGCTCGCCGTACACCTTATACTTTTCGCTGTCTTCACTCTCTTTTAACTCTTTTTTCTGCAGTGCAAGTTTTCTGGAGATCTTATCCATATTGCTGCCAACAAGCTTAAACAGCTCCCCGCCCACCTGCGTGCGCTTTTGCGCTGCGGATTTGCCGGCATAGTAGGCATCCAGCAAATCGGATAAGCAAGCGTATTCGGTTTTCTGCAACAGTTCACCATATTGCAAAATTTGTGTGAAAGAAAATGCTACGGGTTTATTCTCATCAAACACAAGACACGGTTGCGGTGGAAGCAGCAAGTCTTTTTTCAACTGAACAATGGCTTGATACAATCTATCGCTGTCTTTTTCAATTTCATAAACCGGTTTATCTTCACCGTAAGCTTCAACACATAACTCCATACAGCGCAATGGAGAAATGCCTTGAATCACTTTCAAGATTGCTCTGGAAAGCAATATATTTCTATGACTTATGATATTAGAAATAATTTTATCTTCATCTGTTTTCAAAATATCCGCCTTGTCCTGTGCGGGAGGCGGCAGATACGCTTGTCCGGGAAGAATCTCGCGCACGCTGGACTTGGAAGAACCGACTCTTTTCACGGAATCGATAATCAGATTATTATCATCCAAAAAAATGATGTTTGAATATCTCCCCATCATTTCACAAACAATTTTGAGCGGTACTCTGTCGCCAAAATCATTTAATGCGCTGAAGTGTAATGTCAGTGCCCGCTCAAAGCCCGCTTGTGTAATATCATCGAGCCACGCCGAGGTGAACCTTTTGCGCAGCAGCATACACAGCATCGGCGGGTTCGAAGGATTAATAAAGCTTTTTTCGGTTAGGTGCATGCGTGCACTGTCTGCACGCGCAGACATGTAAAGTTTTTTTGCGCCCTGTTTAGAGCGCATAACAAATACCAGCTCTTCTTTCGAGGGCTGGTATATTTTTTCTACTCTTGAAGCGATTAAACTTTCGCGCAGTTCAGCGCAAAGCTTATATGTAAATAATCCGTCAAGTGCCATAATTATCTGTATGAAATCGGGTCAACCGATTTTAGTCTTAATACCTTTGCATCCGCAAATTCCATTGCAAGCTTTACGGAGATGGCATTCATAGACATATCTTCTGTTGTAAAATGACCGGCATCAATCAAGGTTAAGCCGACATCCGCCGCATGTAAAAACTCATGATACTTAACATCAGAGGTCACAAAAGCATCTGCCACTCTTGCGACTTCATCGATAAAATCAGCGCCGGCGCCGCCGCAAACCGCGACCTTGCGAATATTTTCCTTTGTGGATACATATTTCACAAAAGGAATACCTATCTTCTGCTTAATTAAACTGCAAAACTTTTCTTCACTCATGGGACTGGATAAATATCCCATGCGCAGCATATCGGGGCACTCTTTAGTCTTAATCGGCTCTACTCTCTCTAAAGACAAAGCATTTGCCAAGACGAAATTCACGCCGTCCTTCGCCTTATCCCAAGGTGTATGCACAGCGATAAGCGCAATATCATTACGCGCGAGTCTGTAAACGGGATGGTCACCGGGCAAATTCTTAATCGGATGATAAATTAACGGATGATGGCAAACTATTAAATCCACTCCATTATTAATTGCCTTTGTAATATTCGTAGGTGTCGCATCCAACATCACGGCAATTTTGCTCACCTGTTTGTCGGGCGAGCCGACCAGCAATCCGCTGTTATCCCACTCCTCTTGTGTGGAAAAAGGCATTTGCTTATTTAAATAATCATACACATGTGCAACAGTGATCATCTGTAAACCTCAACTTCTCTTATTAATGCAGCTATTTCTTCTCGCTGTGAAAGTGAATTTTCTTTGTTTTTTAAAGATTCATAAATCTTATTTAAGCGCTTTAGCTCCGCCTCACGCAATGCCGCAGCATCGCTTTTGTCATTCACAAAGCCGAGTAAAGCTTGTACCTCACTTAATGCAGAGAATTTTGCACAATAGCGCACTTTCATTATATTATATAACTTATTATGCTCTTTCGCAACACTTTCTTGCAAAATTTCAAAACCGTTTTGATAAAGCCACTTTCTCAAAAAGGAAGCCCTTGTCATGGGCTGCAAAACAAAATGATAGTGCTTATCTGCACACCAAGGACTCTTAGAGAGTATTTCGGCGATTAATTCTCCGCCCATACCGGCAATGACAATTTGAGAAAACGCATCCGCACGGTTTTCGAGCCCCTGCAATCCATCCGATAACACAAACTCAATGGAATCGATACCGTATTTATTAGCGGTTTTGCGCGCATTTTCAAGCGGACCTTTACGAATATCACACGCAAAAGCCGCGGGAATGATACCCTGCTCTATCAAATACACCGGAATATAGGCATGGTCCGTGCCGATATCGGCTAAAACCTTGCCCTTTTGTGCATAATCGGCTATCGCCTGCAAGCGCGGTGTTAAACAGAGCATGAAAAATCCCCTTTTTGTTATAGTGCCTACATCATAACAAAAAAGGGGGTATTTATCAAGTTAAATAGTAATTTTTTCCAATTCATTTTTTAACTTTTTGAGAATTCTTTTTTCAAGCCTGGAAATATATGATTGGGATATTCCCAACATATCCGCTACTTCCTTTTGCGTCTTTTCCTGTGTGCCGTAGAGTCCGTAGCGCAGTACCATGATTTCCTTTTCTCTCTCACCGAGCTTTTCCACTAATTCCAATAATACTCTTTTTTCATCTTCTATTTCAATATTTTTATTGACTTCATCCGGCTCACTTCCCAAAATATCCTCTAAAAGCAGCTCGTTACCATCCCAATCCACATTTAGCGGCTCTTCTATGGACAGTTCACTCCTTTGAGAGGAAATCTTTCTTAAATGCATTAATATTTCATTATCGATACAGCGGCTGGCATAGGTTGCAAGCTTAATATTTTTTTCCGCTTTATAGGTATTGACCGCTTTAATTAAGCCGATGGTGCCAATGCTCACCAAATCCTCAACCGGTACGCCTGAGGATTCATATTTTTTGGAAATGTATACCACGAGCCTTAAATTGTGAACAATCAGCTCTTGTGAGGCTTTTTTATCACCTGCCGCGTGGCGCGCCAGTACTTCTCTCTCTTTTTCACCGCTTAAGGGAGCAGGCAATCCCGTGATTCCATTGATAAAGTGAAAATGAGAAAGTTGGTATTTTAAAAAAAGGGTATAATACAGTCTTTTAATTGCTTTAATAATACTCATAATGACTCCGAAGGGGTAAAGATTTTTGGGTTTAGAATGATATCGTATTCCGTATCTTTAAATGCCGGTGTACTCTGTGCAAGATATACTTGTGCGTGTATGTACTTTCCTTTTTTTGATTCTAACGATATTTCCGCTTTAACTGCATATACAACGCCCTCCCCGCCTAAAGAAGTAAACGGTATAATGCGCTTTTTATCATCCTTATCATAATCCTTTAATATTCCCTGTTTTATAATGCACACAGGCAAAGAGGAAAAAGGCTCGCTTAAATTATTACCGGTATCACAAAAGCCGAACAATGTATATTCTGCATCCATATGTTTGAGAAAAACTTTATACACCGCAGCATGCATTTGTTTTTTTCGTAGCAATCGCGAAACGATATTCACACCGAAATAAGAAATGACCAAGGCAATGAGCAAATGCAGCGGTGATACATTCATGTAATGCACGGATAAATTGGAATAATAGGTTTCTTTATCGGCAAGCGAAAGCAAAATAACCAGACCGCCGATAAGCACATTCATACTCAAAAACAGCAAAACATGCACCAAAAAGGATTTTAAATTCATTTTGCCGAAGCCAATGAGCATCAACAAGACGCAAGCAAGCGCTTTTAATAAAAAAGCAGGCAGTGCAGGAATATTTAATAAAATGGTGAGAGCATAAGCGCCTCCGGCAAATGAAGCAAGCATTAAACGCCACCGTTTAAATGGGCTCTTCAATATAACGGAGCTTAATAGCAATGTGATATAAGTAATAGCTGCATTAATAAAAAAAAGAATATCAGCATAGATGATCATGCAATAATCATACTATGCCGATAATTAAAATTTCGTCGAAGTGTGATTAGAGTATTTCTATACCGCTAATAATAACATCTTCTATTGGTTTATCGCCGGGTGCAACTTTGGTTGCGGCAATGGCATCGAGTACATCATAGCCCTCATAGAGCTGTCCGAAAACGGTATGTTTAAAATCAAGCCACGGTGTACCGCCGACATTTTTATAGTTTTCTTGCACCTGATACGGGAATCCCTGCTCGGTAAGCTCCTCCATTTGTGAGAGCATCATGGCAGGCACTTTATCCGCCTGCACCACAAAAAATTGCGAGCCGTTGGTGTGCGGTCCGGAATTTGCCATGGACAATGCACCGCGAAAGTTGTGCAAATTCTCATCAAACTCATCTTCAAACGCTTTATTCCAAATGCTTTCGCCGCCCATTCCGGTACCGGTCGGGTCACCGCCCTGAATCATAAAATCATTGATAACGCGGTGAAAAATAAGATTATCATAATACCCCTGCTTGGCATGTGTTAAAAAGTTTTCACATGCCTTCGGTGCTTTTTCGGGAAACATTCTGAATTTCATATCCCCGAAATTGGTTTTCATGCATACACACACTTCGCCTTCGGTCGGCGCATCTAATTGATTAAACATTTTCATCCTCCATTATTTTTTCAAATTCATTTTTACTGAAATTACGATTGATATATTTTAACAAATTATTTTGCGATAAGCGTTGCGGTAAACCGAGCCGCTTTAATAGCTTTGCGCGCTTTTCTCTCGCTTCCGGCTTTCCGTAAAGACCGTGGCGGTACAAATCATATGATAAAGTATGATTTTCTGCTACTTCTGTTTCTTCAATTCCGGCTTTTTTGAGTGCATTTTTTAATACAGTTTTTTTCATACCCTCTACACCGAGTTTTCCTTCTTTAGAAGAAACATCCTTGCGCTTTTCCTTGCCCTCTATATCGGGTATATACGCATTTAAAATGCACTCTGCCGGGACAAAGGATGCAATGTGGTTTCTAATTGTAAAGCCTGCCGCATCCGAATCGGTCAAAATCAAAATGCCGTTTTTCAGCGCTTGGTTTTTGACAAATTCACGCTTGGCTTTATCTTTAAAAATCGAAAAACCGTCAGTCGTGATAATCAGCGCATCTAACACGCTTTCGAGTTTGATTTTATCATACTTGCCTTCCACAATGACAAGCCGATTGGTGTGCATCATTGCTTGCTCCTTGCTGCAATCAGCATCAGCTTTAAAACCGTTTCATCAAGAACTACGGAATACTGTTCTTGCGGTACGGATTTTAATTTTTGGTCGGCATCACAAAGCACATAAATGCTTCTTCTTAATTGTGAAATGCTTAATTTTTGAGCGTTGTATGCCGCCTTTTTTAACTTCCATGAAGCTTTATAAGTATAAAAATTTGCTATTGCATCCACCGGTACACCTTTTTGTGAAGCAACTTTCACGCGGTACATGTCAATATAGACAGAATTAACGGCACCTAATATCATCATCGGCTCCACACGCTGGTCATGTAAATCACCGAGAATATCGAATGCTCCGGTGGGATTACTGTCTATAAGCGCCTTGGTTAAATCGAAAGCGGAAGCATCAAGGGTTCTGACCGTAATTGCCTCAATATCTTCGCGCGAAATCTCACCTTCGCTCTTCATGGCGCAAATCTTCTCAATCTCATTTTTTATCAGGTGTAAATCGTTACCGACTCTTTCCACAAAGGCGCTTGCCAAATACTGCGGTAAATAACAGCCGCGCTTCTTTGCGGCGCTGATGGCAATTTTTGCAAGCTCTCTTGAGTCTTTCTTTTCAAAATTGACACTGCTGCCCTGCTCTTTAAACAGCTTCATCGCTTTTTTCCAAGCGCTCTTTTGCTGATTAGGCTTGATGATTTGATAATAAAACAGCATAATGGTGCCTTCACCGAGGCTTGCAAAGAGTTCGTCTATTTTTTCGAGCGCTGTACCGGCAAAATCAAAATCATTGACTATGATGAGCACATAATCATTCATCATCGGAACACTGAGCGCGAGCGCAATCAATTCGTCTATGCCGGCCTTAGAGCCATCCACTGTGTGCAGGTTAAACTCGGGCAAATTATCGCCGACCGCCTTCGCCTTTATCTTTTCAAGATAAAAGTGCTTCATGTAATCCTCTTCACCGTAAAAAACATATGTCGGTGAAAACTTACCTTCTTTAATTTGCAGTTTTAATAAATCTTCACCTATTGCTGCCATGCATTTGATCTCCCTATAGTTGATTTAGCAGAGGAAACGGTTATGGTAATATCTCTGCTTTGAGATGTGGAAAAGAGTATACTTTCCGTTGTGTCTGTTGGATTCTTTGTCTCTTTATCAATTTCAATTATAGCATTAGTTTGCATATTTGAAAAGAGAGAATTTACTTTTCCCGCTACAATCAAATAATTCGCTTGCTGCATATGCTCGGGTAAAACGGAGATATCCGCATCGCCTGTTGATACAAACAAAATGCTTTGTTCTTTATAAGTAATATGCACCGCCGCAAACTTGAGTGCATAATAGGAAACACTCATGCCGCTATCGGTAGAAAAAGCGGTGTAAGCGGATGTTTGTGTTTGAGTTTGCTCACCAATATCCAAATATTGCGCATCCTGCGCATTTTGCGGTAAAATGCAGTGTCTTACATCAAAATCACGAAAGACCTGCCGCGCTTTTCCGCAATGCTTTTTTGCACTGCCGCAGATAAGAAAATAATCGATATCCTCTGAGGCAGAACGAAACATACTCTCAGCGATTTTGCTTGGCACCATTGGGGAGTTTCCCGCATCTATCAACACAAAATCCTTACCCGCATGCGCCGTAATACAGACATTACTTTTTAATGAACAAATTCGCACCTCCATACGAGAAACATTTAAATAATACTGAAAAGCCGCACTTGCCGCAAATACAATCGCCATTACGATACCCGCAGCTGTATAAACTTTTTTATTTTTGCGCATAAAAATCAGCAGTACAATCTATAATAAGACACATGCGCATGCGCATAGAAGCGGCGCCGACCCTGCATAGACATTCGAAAACGGTATGCCCGCCAATATATCTACCACTTTTAAAGTGTATGCACACATGAGCGAAGCGAAAGCGGCAACCGGATAAATGATAAAGCCGAAAACGCTAAGCGGCAGCATTGCAAAGAGTGCGCAAAGCGCACAGGATATTAACAGCATGGAAGCAAACGGCAAAATAAAGACATTCGCTATTATGGAAATAAGGGAAAACTTTTGAAAGATTAAGATACTAAAAGGCATACAAAACGCATTGACAAACACGGAAATAATCACAATTTCCAATAAAGAAAACAAACACTTTTTCACCTTTGAGCATTCGCTTATTTCCCATTTTTCTTTTAAATAATCTATCACCCTTGAGCCGCACAAAATGATGGCAAGTGTCGCACTAAAGGAAAAGATAAAACCGATATTTCCTGCATTAAACGGATTAAGCAATATCACAAAAGCGGCAAGACCGAGTGAATTTAAAGAATCCGGCTCCGCAAGCATCAGCTCTGCCGCAATGTAGACCAAAAACATCATACCGGCACGCACCACACTGCTTGTAAAGCCGCATAAAGCCATAAAAAAGATTATGAAACCGGCACAACTTATATATTTGAGTTTTCTGGATACTTTAAGCGCTGTAAACAGTTTTAATAGAGCGGCGGCAATAATTGACAAATGCAGTCCCGATACACATATAATATGACTGATACCTGCATTGTTAATGTTTGTGAGGGTATCACTGTCTATATACGATTTTTCACCGATGAGTACGGCGCTTGCCAGCGCTGCATGGCTCTTAGGCAATACATTACGCAAATTTTCACAAATAAAATGCCTGTATTGCGCAAGATAAACAGACAAGCCTTTCCAAGCATCCGTATTCTCTTCCACTACCGGCTCATCCGCGCAATACGCACTTGCAAAAACACCTTTAGAAAGGTAATTGAGCTTACTGAACCTCGAAGCCGTACCGCTTTCGGAAATAACTGCCTTACATGTTAGCGTATCACCCGGCTGTGCCTCGATATAATCGGGAAAAGAAATGCGCATCACAAACGGCCGCACCTCATTACCACCAATAGTTTTGACTTTAATCTCCGCATAATAGCGGTGATACTCATAATCCGGATAATCCTTTAGTGTACCGCTCACACTTGCTTCTTTTCCGAAGTATTGCTCACTGGGTAAATAGGCAAAATGATATGTGCCGACATACAGTCCGCCGGCAAAAATAACGGCGGCGAGTGATACAATGATGGCAACATTACGCCGCAGTTTTTTTATCGATACAAATATGATGAGGGCAATCACCGCTACAGCTAATACAACATAAGCCGCTGTTACACCGAGCGCACAAATAAAAAATAGAGATGCAAACATGCTCAACCCGATTACTGTGAAAGGTCTACCCATATTTGCACCCCCAATAACAACTGTTTTGCCCGCCGGTAACTCTAAATGCGCTAATTATTTTTCCTTTTACAAGTGTATCTTCTCACAGCGCCATATACACCGGCAGGATTATTTGAAAAACAGCGGTAATTCCTCCAAAAAGATAATATCATCTCTTTTAGCCGCATCACCTTCGGCAAGAATTGCCGCCTTGGACACGATGTTACCGCCAAACTTATACACAAGCTCTTCACTTGCTTTGAGTGATTCACCGGTGGAAATAACATCATCCAACAGCAACACACGCTTACCTCTTAACTGCTCGCCTTCAAGCGAATCAATATAGAGTGTTTGCATTTTAGCGGTTGTGATGGAGCGCACACGAACGCTCACCGGCTTTTGCATATACAGCTTTGCACCCTTTCTGAGCACAAAGTAGCGCTTTCCGGATTGCCTGCTCATTTCATGTGCAAGCGGAATCGCCTTTACTTCGGGCGAAACAATATAGTCAAACTCCGGGCATTTTTTTAATAATTCTTTCGCACATGCTACTGTAAGCTCGGCATCACCGAAAATAACAAAGCCGGCTATATCCAAGTGGTCATTGACCTCACAAATGGGTAATTGTCTTTCAAGACCGGCTATTTTCATGGTATAAAAATCCATTTATCTCTCTCCTTTATCCAAATCAGCCGGCAGGCCAGGTAAATTCTCTGCCGCTCATCACATGAAAATGTAAGTGATGCACTGTCTGCCCTGCTCTTGCACCGCAATTATTGACCACTCTAAAATCGTTTTCAAAGCCATTATCCTTGGCAATTTGCGCAATCACCTCAAAGATATGTGCTATTACGGCACTATTTTGTGTGTTAATATCGGAAGCACCGGCAATGTGTGCCTTCGGTATCACTAAAATATGTGTCGGCGCTTGCGGGTCCATATCATAGAACGCAATCACACTTTCATCCTCATACACTTTTTTAGTGGGTATTTCACCACTTGCTATTTTACAAAAAATACAATCGCTCATGATTATTCTCCTAACATCTTTTGAATGATTTCTTCCACCTTATTCATCGCAGTGGGAACAGCGCTGACATTCTTCGCTCCTGCCATAGCAGAATCCGGTCTGCCGCCACCGCCGCCGCCGGCAAGAGTGGCGATTTCTTTAACAAGATTGCCCGCCTTAATACCTTTGGCAATTGCCGCTTTACCGCAAACGGCAGCAAAGTTTGCTTTATCACCATTAACAGTCGAAAGCACGGCTACCACATTATCGCCCTTTGCTTTTAATTCATCGCCCATGGAGCGCAAAGCATCGGGTGTCACGCCTTCAAGAGATGCCGTGTATACATCAATTTCACCAATCTTAACCGGCTCTTTAAACATATCGGCGCTCTTTAAGCGGGTAATTTCTTCATTTAATGCGGCAATCTTCTTTTCAGCAGCTTTAAAATCATTCATAACGCTTTCAAGCTTACTGATAACTTCTTTTTCACCTGATTTCAACATAGCTGCAATATGCTCGGTTGTATACTCCATAGTTTTAAGCATGCTAAAGAGATTCTCACCGGTTACCGCCGTGATTCTTCTGACACCGGATGCAACGGAGGATTCCCCGATAATTTTAAATAATCCGAGTTCGCCGCTGTTTGCAACATGGGTACCGCCGCAAAATTCGGTAGAAAAGTTGCCTGCTTTAACCACGCGCACAATATCGCCGTACTTTTCACCAAAGAGCATCATGGCGCCCATTTTCTTCGCTTGCTCTATCGGCATTTCCTGCATAGTGACAGGCGTTGCGGACATGATAAACTCATTGACCAAATACTCTGTCTTGGTGATTTCAACATCGCTTAAGGCTTCAAAATGGGTGAAGTCAAAGCGCACTTCGTCTTCATTAACCATTTGACCTGCCTGCTCCACATGAGTACCGAGCACTTTTCTAAGTGCCGCTTGCAATAAGTGAGCAGCCGTATGGTTGCGCATGATATTGCGCCTGCGGCTTTCATTGACCTGAACCGTAACCTCCATGCCGACACTGATAATGCCTTCCTTAACCGTTCCGGCGTGGAAATAGATTTTATTCTCATCCTTTGTTGTATCGCCTACATAGAAAACCGTATTGCCGGATTTAATCACACCGGCATCGCCGACCTGACCGCCGGAAAGTGCATACATGGTGGTTTGATCTAAAATCAAAACACCTTCATCGCCTGCACCGAGCGCTTCGACCAATTCACCCTCATGGTTCAGAATCGCCAATACTTTTGCACTGCAGTTAAAATCTGTGTAGCCGAGGAAAACGGTCGGCTCGGCATCAATTTTAACATTTGAACCCTTCCAGGCATCGGCACCGGCATCCTTGCGCGCGGCTCTTGCCATTTGCTTTTGGTTTTCAAGCAGTGAATTGAATTCATCCTCATCCACTGTAATGCCGTGTTCCTCTAAAATATCTCTGGTCAAATCGAGCGGGAAACCATAGGTATCATTAAGCTTAAAGGCATCTTCACCGCTCAGGATGTTGCCGGTTAAATTCTTAATGGCTTCATTGAGTCTTGCCAAACCGGCATCAATCGTTTTACCGAAGGACTCTTCTTCGGCAAAAATAATCTTTCTGATAATTTCCTGTTTATCTGCAAGCTCGGGATACGCCTGACGGTTTTCCGCAATAACGGTATCCACCACTTTGTGCAAAAACGGCTCATTGACATCTAACAATCTGCCATGGCGGCAAGCGCGGCGAATCAACCTGCGCAGCACATACCCTCTGCCTTCATTTGAGGGCATAACTCCGTCACTAATCATAAAGGTTGCAGAGCGGATATGGTCGGTAATAACGCGCAGGGAAACATCCTTTTTCTCATCATCATGATACTTCACGCCGGAAATCTCACTGATTTTTTTCATGATGTTTTGCACAGTGTCTACTTCAAACAAATTGTCCACACCCTGCATAATACAAGCAAGTCTCTCCAAGCCCATGCCGGTATCGATATTCGGATGCTCCAACGGCTCATAGTTGCCGTTACCATCGGAATCAAATTGCGTGAATACCAAATTCCAAAACTCGGTATAGCGGTCACAATCACAGCCTACACCGCAAGTCTCTTTACCGCAGCCGTACTTTTCGCCGCGGTCAAAGTAAATTTCGGAACAGGGACCGCAAGGACCGGTGCCGTGCTCCCAGAAATTATCCTCTTTGCCGAGTCTGACAATGCGCTCTGCCGGTACACCGACCTGCTCTGTCCAAATCTTAAAAGCCTCATCATCATCCAAATAAATGGTAACCCAAAGCTTGTCCACAGGCATTTTCATAACCTCGGTGCAAAACTCCCAAGCCCATTTTGTCGCCTCGGGCTTGAAATAATCACCAAAGGAGAAATTACCGAGCATTTCAAAGAAAGTACCGTGTCTTGCTGTTTTACCGACTCTTTCGATATCGGGAGTACGAATACATTTTTGACAAGTGGTCACTCTTTTTCTCGGCGGGGTCACTTCACCCGTGAAATACTTTTTCATCGGTGCCATGCCGGAATTGATTAACAGCAGGCTGTTATCTCCGTTTGGCATCAAAGAAAATGACGGTAAACGCAAATGTCCTTTACTCTCAAAGAAAGAAAGGTATTTTTCGCGAATCTCATTTAATCCCATCCATTCCATATTTATCACCTCAAATTAATAATGCATATTTATTGTGCCGTTTCAACAAAGCACGCACAAAAAAATAGACTTCGCCACAAATCGGGACGGAGTATTAACCCGCGGTACCACCCGAATTGTGCCAAAGCACCTCTTTGATAGGCTATTTGCCTTATGCCGGTAACGCTCGGCTGCGCTTTGCTTTCGCAAAGAGGCTCAAAGGGAGCAATCACACCTGCTTTTGGAAGCTCACACCAACCGCTCCCTCTCTGAAAAAAACATAATGTAAACATCCTTATCGACGCCGCATTTACCTTTCTATTATATTAATATTTTATAAAAAAGTCAATGAATTATTGGCAAATGATAAAAAATAGTGTATAATAAATGCAATACTAAATCAACAAGGTGAACTATGAGAGAGAATAAAAATCAAGAAACCCCGTTTGTTCCCGGAATGTTAACAAACATGACGGATATCAAATTACTCATTTGCTATTTGCTCAAATCTGTCGGCGAGCCGATGGATAAAGAACAGATGATAGATATGATATTTGAAAATGACCTTGCCGAGTATTTTGATTTAAGAGCGGCGGTAATGCAGTTAGTGGATAACGGCAATGTGAACGAAAGCAGTGACGGGATATTGACACTAAGCGATACCGGCAGAGAAGCCGCAGAGCAATTGGAAACGACACTCCCCTTTACCGCAAGAGAAAAAGTGGTTAAAGAAGGTATTAAAATCACCACGCTTTCAAAGCGCCGCAAAGCCAATAAAGCACAAATCATAAAAACACAAAACGGCATTTATGTTAGCTGCGAGCTTTTAGATGATACCGATGCGGTACTGTCGTTTAAACTGCTTGTGAGCGATGATTTGCAAGCAAAAATGATAAGTGAAAAGTTTTTGGAAAACCCGGCATTAGTGTATAAGAAGTTTATTACATCACTTATAGAAGAATAATATACAGGGCGCAGACGCGCCCTGTTCAGAGTGTCGACAAAGTGGCTAAAACCGCACGACAATATTTTTTTGTTAAAACTAAAAGATTAAAACTTCAATAATTTTAGAAAATAATATCATAATCTTTTAAAAAAAGAAAGGGTAAAAATCGCCGTAACCACGGCG
>JAFWGH010000089.1 GCA_017512465.1 Clostridia bacterium | reverse complement strand
GTCTATAAGAATACGCATATTGAGGTTGAAGAGTAAAAAAATGAGCCTATTAGCCTATTAACTTATTGGCGAGAGGGGCAGGATACCTGCACCCGGATTATAAAGTAATAGTGAAGAATGAAGAAGTAAGCGCGATACTTTTGTACTTTATTGTAAAGATTTCTCGGCTCGAAATGACAAAACACGGTCATCTCAACCGAAGCGTAGAGAACTATTTTTATGTGGATTTAATGGAGGCAAGGCAGAGTTTTGCAATTCTAACATTTTATATTATTAATCAATTTGAAACATTCGCTCTAACTATAAAAAAATCCGATGCAGTTGTCTGCACCGGATTTTTTATCTATTCCACATTACTGAACATTCTTTTTAAGCGTTTCATGGCATTCAACAAGTTCAGCAGGCACTCTGCCGTTAAACTTATCATAAAGCTCTTGGATTCTCTTGGTATCCTCTACCCAAAGTTCTTTATCCACACTGAGCATTTCATTGAGGCTGTCGATGGATACTTCACCCTCAAGACCTTCAATGTTGATATCCTCAGCATAAGGCACATAACCGATTTCGGTCTCTTTAGCGTCTACCTTACCGTCACAACGGGCGATAATCCAATCAAGAACACGAAGGTTGTCGCCGAAGCCCGGCCACATGAAGTTACCTTCACTGTCCTTACGGAACCAGTTAACATTAAAGATTTTCGGAGCCTTGTCGCCGAGTTTCTTACCCATTTCAATCCAGTGACCCCAGTAATCTGCCATGTTGTAGCCGCAGAACGGAAGCATAGCCATCGGGTCGGAACGAACAACACCGACTGCGCCTGCTGCTGCTGCCGTTGTCTCGGAAGCCATAGCGGAACCTACGAATACACCGTGATTCCAATCTCTTGATTGATAAACCAGCGGAGCCAATTTAGCACGACGACCGCCAAATACAATAGCGGAAATCGGCACACCCTGCGGATTCTCAAACTCGGGGCTGAGGCAGGGACAGTTAACGGTAGGAGCGGTGAATCTGGAGTTCGGATGAGCGCCCTTCTCTTTGCTATCCAACGGCCACGGATTACCCTTCCAATCGTCCGCCTTAACAGGACGGTCCTTGGTAAGACCTTCCCACCAAACAGTGTTATCTTCAAGATTGTGGCAAACATCTGTAAAGATAGTATTTTTCTTAGTAGACTCAAGTGCATTGAAATTGGATTTTTCATTGGTGCCGGGAGCAACGCCGAAGAAACCGTTTTCGGGATTGATTGCATAAAGTCTGCCGTCGGGACCAATGTTAAGCCAAGAAATATCATCACCTACGGTGAATACTTTGTAGCCCTTCTTTCTGTAGCCTTCCGGCGGAATGAGCATAGCAAGGTTAGTTTTACCGCAAGCAGACGGGAAAGCAGCACAAACATACTTTGTTTCGCCCTGCGGATTTTCAATACCTAAGATAAGCATGTGCTCAGCCATCCAGCCTTCGTTTCTGCCAAGGTAGGAAGCAATACGCAATGCAAAGCACTTTTTACCTAACAATACATTGCCGCCGTAAGCGGAGTTAACGGAGATAATGGTGTTATCCTGCGGGAACTGCACAATCCATCTCTTTTCGGGGTCCACATCGCACTTTGCGTGGAAACCGCGAATCCACTCATCGCTGTCACCGATTTTATCCAATACCGCTTTGCCGACTCTGGTCATAATCGCCATGTTTAATACAACATAGATAGAATCGGTCAACTCAATACCAAATTTTGCGAAAGGAGAATCAATCGGACCCATGGAATAAGGAATCACATACATGGTTCTGCCCTTATAAGTGCCTCTTGCGATATCATAAAGCATTTTATAACACTCGGAGGGTTCCTTCCAATGGTTGGTGGGACCTGCTTCTTCTTCGGTAGGTGTGCAGATTAAAGTTCTGTCCTCAACACGCGCAACATCGTTGGGCTTTGTTCTGTGAAGATAACAGCCGGGAAGTTTCTCCTCATTAAGCTTAATCATTTCACCGGTTTGGCAAGCCTCAGCGCGCAGTGCCTCTAACTGTTCCTCGGAACCGTCAATCCAAACAATGTTGTCGGGAGTGACAAGTTCAACCTTTTCCCCAATCCAATCTAAAATGGATTTGTTGTTAGTTAAATTAGCCATTAAATGTTCTCCTTTCAGAAGAAATAAATTTTTATCATTTTATATTATACTATATAATTTTTGTACAATCCATACATATTTTTGATAAATAAAATAAGAAATTCCCTTATCTGATGTACACTTTGCACATAATGTTGATTAAAATCGCACATCGTCGATAGGCATGGTCGCGACTGCGTTTAAATCCAAGCAAGCCGTATGACCTGCTAAATATTCGTAATATGCCTGCGCGCCAATCATGGCGGCATTATCCCCGCAATACTTTAAAAGCGGATAGTACAGCTCATAGCCGTTTAACGCCGCACCCTCATCCATCTTTTTGCGCAACACGGAATTGGCACTCACACCGCCGGCAAGCACTATTTTTTGATAACCGAAATCCTGCGCCGCTTTCAGGGTATTCTCGCACAAAAGATTTGTGACAGCCGCTATAAACGAAGCACCTAAATCCCGGTGATTCAGCTCTATTCCCTTTTGCTCGGCATTGTGAATGAGGTTGATGACATTTGTTTTTAATCCCGAAAAGGAAAAATCATAGGGTGCCCCATCCACCTTCGGGCGCGGAAAAGCAAACGCCTTATCGTTTCCTCCGACAGAGAGTTTGTCCAAATTCAAACCGCCGGGGTAATTGAGACCCATAGTCCTTGCCGCTTTGTCGAGGCACTCACCTGCCGCATCATCCCGCGTTCTGCCGATAATTTTAAAGTTTGTATAATCCTCAACCGCGACAATATGGGAATGACCGCCGCTGACAACCAAACTCAAAAAAGGCGGTTTCAAATCCGGGAAAGTTAAATAATTAGCGGCAATATGCCCTCTTAAATGGTGCACGGGAATGAGCGGCTTTCCCGCACTCATCGCAAGCGCTTTTGCAAAGCTCACGCCAACGAGCAGCGCACCGATTAATCCCGGCGCATAGGTCACGGCAATCGCATCAATATCTTCTAATTTCACCTGCGCCTGCTTTAAGGCTTGCTCCACCACCGCGCTGATGGCTTCCGCATGCAGCCGCGAGGCAATTTCAGGCACTACACCGCCGTAAACCACATGTTTATCCACTTGTGAAGCGATGATATTTGAAAGAACGGTTCTGCCGTTTTCCACAACCGCAGCCGCTGTTTCATCACATGAAGATTCTATAGCCAGTATTCTCATAAGCGCTTTGTCATTATTACCGCATCCTCTTTAGGGTGGCGGTAGAACTGTCTCCTTTTTCCGATAATTTCAAAATCAAAAGATGCATATAAGTGAATTGCCGCCGTATTGGATTCGCGCACTTCCAAGCTCAGTTCCTCAAAGCCTTTTTCCTTTGCATAAGCGATAAAGGATGCAAGCAAAGCCTTGGCTATTCCCTGCCGGCGATATGCGGGATGTGTCATCACCTTCGAAATAAAGCCTTGTTCCGGTGTGACCGACATGGCAATACAGCCGAGTACCTGCGCACTGTCTACCGCGCAAAAGCACACACTGCTTTCATTTTGCATTTCGCTCAAAAAAGCCGCTTCATTCCATGCACACGCACCGAAGCATTCCGCCTCTAAGCGCACCAATTGCGGGATATGCTCTTTTTTTAATCCTTCTATTTCCATGTTATGCCTTTGCTTCATACCAGCTCTTACCGCTGCCGACATCGGCTTTCAGTTTGACACGCAGGGCGCAGGCATTCTCCATTTCTTCTTTTAACAAATCCTTTATATAAGCCGCTTCTTCCAGGTGCGCTTCTATAATCAATTCATCATGCACCTGCAAAATCAGTTTGGATTTCAGCTTTTCCGCCTTTAAGCGCGCATATACCTTAATCATGGCGATTTTAATAATATCCGCCGCTGTTCCCTGTATCGGCATATTCAGCGCCACGCGCTCGCCGAATGCCCGCATCATATGATTGGAGGAATTGAGCTCCGGCAAATAGCGCCTGCGGCCGAAAGCGGTCTTTACATAACCCGCTTCCTTTGCCTGCACGACAACCTCTTTCATATAGTGCTCAATACCGCCAAAGTGTTCTAAATAGCCTTTAATATAGCTGTCTGCCTCTGCTCTGCTTACATCGATATCTTTCGCAAGCGAAAATGCGCCGATGCCGTAAACAATACCGAAATTGACCGCTTTTGCACGGCGCCTCATTTCTCCGTTAACCTCTTCAAGCGGCACGGAAAAAACCTCGGAAGCGGTAATGGCATGAATATCCTCATCCGCATTAAATGCCGCTATCATATTCTCATCCGCGGCGATATCGGCAAGCACACGCAATTCAATTTGCGAATAATCGGCATCCACAAGTGTATAGCCTTCTTTTGCGATAAAGAATTGGCGCAGCTTTGCACCAAGCTCGGTTCTCACCGGAATGTTTTGCAAATTAGGCTCTGTGGAACTGATTCTGCCGGTTCTCGTTTCTGTTTGATTAAATGAGGAATGAATACGCCCATCGGGAGAAATGACCTTTAAAAGTCCGTCACAATAAGTGGATTTGAGTTTTGTGAGCGAGCGGTATTCCAAAATAAGCTCAATCACGGGATGCTTGTCGCGCAGTGATTCCAACACTTCCGCATTGGTGGAGTAGCCGGTCTTTGTCTTTTTTTTGCACGGCAGCTCTAAATCCTCAAAGAGCGCCACGCCCAACTGTTTGGGAGAGTTGATATTAAACTCTTTGCCGACAAGAGTATAGATTTGCTCTGTTATTTCATCAATGCGCTGTGCGAGCATTTCTCCATATTGCGCTATTCCCTCTTTATCGACCAAAACGCCTTCTATTTCCATGGCGGAAAGCACTTCGCAAAACGGTATTTCCACTTCCCTTAACAAAGAGAGCTGCTCATTATTTTCAATTTGAATTTGCAGTTTTTCCGCCAAAACCGGTAACACGGCACAGGCTTTTATCTCATCAGCCCGCTCATTCTCATCGGTTTCCGGTTCGGGTACGGCATTTTTTATCGCCAATGTCAGCGGTGAATAGTCCTTGGCATCGGGATTTAAAATATACCCTGCAAGGGATGTATCCATCACCACATGCTTTAACTGCGTGCCGAATTTTTGCGCCGCGGTATACAAGGGCTTAGCATTATCCACTACCTTTTGCGCGGGGCATTCAAATACTTCACTGATAAACGAATAAAAGCTCAAATCCGAAGCTTCGGTATAGATCACGCTCTCACCCAGCGCAAAGTACAAGCCGCATAATGAATCCCCGGCATAAGCGCCGGTCATATAAACCGTGTCTTGCGCTTTAAGCTTTTGTGCAAGCTCCGCTAAATCAGAGGCAATCACAAAATCCACTTTATAGACATTACTTTCACTTGCGGTTTCGGCAGCTTCTGCGGAAAAGTTAAGCTTTTTTATCACAGAGTACATTTCGAGTTTTCTGAGGATGCTCAAGCTCTTTTCTTCATCCGCCGGTTGAATTTTATAATGCTCTAAATCGGTATCAATCGGTGCCGCAAGACATATTTCACCGAGCTTGCGGCTCAAAAAGCAATTCTCTTTTGAATCTTCAAGTTTTTTGCGCACACCGGGTTTGATATCAATCTCATCCAAATGTGTATAGATATAATCCACCGAGCCGAAGCGCGAAATTAAATCCTGCGCACCCTTTTCACCGATACCTGCCACACCGGGAATATTATCGGAAGTATCGCCTTGTATTGCCTTAATCTCTATAAGCTTTATCGGCTCCACACCGTATTTTTCGGCAATAAGCTGCGGTGTGTAAAACACGGAGACCGGCTGCCCTTTTTGTGTGGAAGCGAGCACCACCGTGACATGCTCATTCACCAGCTGCAGTGAATCCCTGTCGCCCGTGGCAATAAAGCAGGTACCTCCCTGTTTTGTACATGTGGCAGAAAGTGTGCCTAAAATATCATCCGCTTCATAGCCCTCTTGCTCCACCACAGTGTAACCGAGCGCTCTTAAGAGCTCTTTTAAATACGGAAACTGCTCTGCAAGCTCCGGCGGCATCGGTTTTCTGCCCGCTTTATATGCATCGTACATTTTATGCCTGAAGGTCGGCTTTTTTAAATCAAAAGCCACCGCGACACTATCGGGTTTTGTTTGCTCTAATAGTTTAAAAAAGATATTCATAAACCCGTAAATCGCATTGGTATGAATGCCTTCTTTGGTAGAAAGCTCTCTGACACCGTAAAACGCACGGTTAATAATACTGTTGCCATCAATGACCAATAAGTTCATCGCAACCTCCGAAATCAAAAAAATAAGAGTAAAACCTTTTCATATTTTACCACAATTTCATTGTGTTTTAAAGATATATATGCTATAATTTTTAAAAATTTTAATGAAAGCACACAAAATATGGACATTCACGATATACAGATTAAAAACAATCTTATCTTAGCGCCCATGGCAGGCGTTGCCGACAGAGCCTTTCGCGAAACGTGCATTGATTTCGGCGCAGGCTTTGTTGTTGCAGAGATGGTCAGCGCCAAAGGCTTTACCATGGGTGACAGAAAAAGTGCGGAGCTGTTGCACTTATCCGAAGCGGAGCATCCGGCGGCAATTCAGCTCTTTGGCACTTCCCCACAGATTATGGCAGATGCGGCAAAGCGGGCATTGGCATTTTCCCCCGATGCTATCGACATTAATATGGGCTGCCCCGCACCGAAGGTTGCCAACACCGGTGCCGGCAGCGCTTTGATGAAAGACTTGCCGCTCGCGCGGGAGATTATCCGCGCTGTTGTGAAGGCAAGTGAAGTGCCTGTCACGGTGAAATTTCGTACCGGTTGGGATGCCGATTCGGTGAACGCCGTGGAGCTTGCCCGCATTTGCGAAGATGAAGGCGCCGCCGCAGTTACTGTGCATGGCAGAACGCGTGCGCAGATGTATGCTTTCCCGATTGATTATGAAACCATAGCAAAGGTAAAACAAAGTGTGCATATCCCTGTTATCGGTAACGGCGGTATCAGAGATGTACAAAGTGCAGTGCGCATGCTGAATGAAACCGGCTGTGACGCGATTATGGTGGCACAGGGCGCACTGGGTAAACCGTGGATTTTCCAACAAATTGCCGCATATTTAAATAATACCATTATTCTGCCCGACCCGCCGCCGGAGCAACAAATGCTGTACATGCTCCGCCATGTGCAAAAAATCGTTGCATACAAAGGCGAAAAGGTCGGTATGCGCGAAGCGAGAAAACATGCGGCATGGTATTTAAAGGGCACGCGCGGCGCTGCGGCATACCGCAGAAAATGCGGTGAGTTAAATTCTTTAAAGGACTTAGAAGCGCTTGCGGCACAAGTGATAGCGCAAAATATGCAAAAAACACAAGAAGAAACGGAGTAGAAAAATGAGCAAAAAGAAAAAGATAGTTCTTTCCATTGTCAGTGTTATTATCTGCGGGGCAATAGGCTTTTGTCTGTTTGGCCCCTACTCACCGTTTACGGCAATCCGCAAAGCCTATAACAAACCGCAAGAGCTTATCAGCCTGAAAGAAGAAGCACCGGATATTGCAGACGATGTATACATCACTGCGCACCGCGGCGTGAATGCACTTGCACCCGAAAACACGCTGCCGGCATATGAAAAAGCGATTGAACTCGGCTACTATTCTGCCGAGTGCGATATCAAACAAAGCTCCGATGGTACCTGGGTGCTCTACCATGACCCGATTCTCTTTACGAGATTTCAAAAATGGGGTGCTGTGAGCGATAAAGATTTAAGTATGCTCAAAAGCTATCCGTATAAAACCGGCACGGCTTTTTGGGAGTATCCGGATGAACGCATCCCTACTTTAGAGGAATATTTAGATCTCTTTGTCGGCAGCAAGACCAGACCGCAAATTGAAATTAAAACCTCTAACTATGACTCTTTGCGTTCGGTTACCGAATTGATTAAAGCAAAGGGATTGGAAAAAAGTGCAATTATTATATCTTTTGATTTGGAGCAGCTCCAAGAAATACGCAAATATGACAGTGAGATTGAACTGTGGTATTTAGTGTACAAAATCAATCAAAAGAAAATTGATGAAGCCAAGAGCCTCGGAAACTGTTGGATTTCGGCAGATTTTTCACTCAATAATGAAAAGAGCATTTCACTTTGCCTTTCACAAGATGTCGCTCTTTCACTGTGGACAGTGAACAAAACAAAAGATGCAAAGAAGCTATATGACATGGGTGTCAGATATATTGAAACGGATGTACTCGACAAATAAGGCTTTGCGAGCCCCTTGCGGGCTCGCAAAGCCTTATTTGTGCAGTCAGCGGTCAGCGGTCAGCAGTTAGCGATTGGTGGCGTTGCTACGCAACGCATTTAAATCGGGTGCGGGT
>JAFWGH010000088.1 GCA_017512465.1 Clostridia bacterium | reverse complement strand
TTGGATACGGATGCTTCCTTAACCTTCAACCTGGTTATCACCATGAAGGCGAAGAACTGGAAGAAGTTATATGCTGCAAGACCGTATATCGTATATAAGTATAACGGTATTGTTTACACGGTTTATGATAACGGTGTATCTGCAGGCGGCGAAGAGTCTTCTGAAGAACCGACAGATATCCTTTACAGCAACGGTATGGTATTCTCTACAGCGCTCAGCTATGAGCTGGATTTCTACGGAGTAGATCCGCTTCCGGCAGATGCCGCAAAGGTCGATAATTATCTGAGAACAAGAATCTTTGCGCACCAGGCAGATTTCGGTGATGATCATGCTGCAGCCGCAGTAGCGGAAGCTGCCGGCATTAACTGGTGGAAGTATTACTGGATTGATACCTTTGAAGAATTTTACAGTCAATACGGCTTCATTTATGATGATGTCATTCCAAGCTAAATATTCATAACACACAAGCGGCTGTCGTAAGACAGCCGCTATTACTGTAAAATAAAAGCATCGGGAGTCTGAGTCTCCCGATGCTTTTCATTATGCTTTAAAGTATTCCTTAAATGCCAAGTGTGCGTTATATAAGTCCACCTTGCCGATGATTTCAAACGGTGCGTGCATGCTCAGTACCGGCACACCTAAATCGACCGTTTCAATATCCAAATTTGCTACATACTTTGCTACTGTGCCGCCGCCGCCAAGGTCGGTTTTGCCGAGCTCGCCGATTTGCCACAGCACACCCGCTTTATCGTAGATACCGCGCAGGTAGGCAATAAACTCGGCGCTCGCATCATTCGAGCCGCTCTTGCCGCCGGCACTGGTGTATTTGGTTAAGCACACGCCTTTATTGACATAAGCGCAGTTGTATTTATCCACCACATCCGCAAAAGTGGGATCGAAGCCTGCGTTGACATCTGCCGAAATGCACGAGCAGTTGCGTATGACATCTCTGCCCTGCAAGCCGACGGTTCTTGCCAAATCCGCAATAAAGTAGCGCAAGAAGTCGCACTTCATACCGGTATTGCCTTCGGAACCGATTTCTTCTTTATCCACCCAAACGGCAAGGCAGGTGTTTTCAGGCACCCCGCACTCAAGCAATGCTGTCAGTGCCGGGTAAGCGCAGACTTTGTCATCATGCCCGTAGCCGCCGATAAAGGAGCGGTCAAAGCCGATTTCTCTGACAGGGAAGGCGGGAATGGCACACAGCTCTGCCGAAAGAAAATCTCTCTCACAAATGCCGTATTTTTTAAAGAGCAGGTTTAAGATGTTGAGTTTGACAAGTTCACTCTCTTCATCGTCTTTAAACGGTACGGAGCCGATAAGCAGATTCAACTCTTCGGCTTTAACAATCTGCCGCGCTTCGCGCTTCATTTGCTCGGTTGCCAGGTGGGGCAGCAGGTCGGTGACCACAAACTGCGGGTCTGCCGGGTCATCGCCGATATTGACAGTAAGCTTCTCGCCGCCTGCCTTGCAGATGACACCGTGAAGCGAAAGCGGAATGGCAGTCCACTGGTACTTCTTGATGCCGCCGTAGTAATGTGTTTTAAAGAACGCCATATTTTCACTTTCATACAGCGGGTTCGGTTTTAAATCCAGGCGAGGGGAGTCCACATGTGCCGCGGCAATCTTCACACCTTCTGCAAGCGCCTTCTTGCCGATAACGGCGGCAATGACTGCTTTATTGCGCTGGATTTTATAAATTTTATCGCCCGCTTGGTAAGGCTTTGTGCGGTGCTCATCGACCGGTTCAAAGCCGTTGGCACGCAACACCTTTTCGGCAAAAACAGCGCATTCTCTCTCGGTGCGGTTTTTATCCAAAAAGTCAATATAGCCCTTGGCGTAAGCGTTGCAGGCATCGAGTGCCTGTTCGCTCATTGCCTGATAGCCGTTTTCAAACTTATTAAAGAGCTTTTGCTTGAGGTCTTTAGCTTGTGACATGGTATTTCACCTTTCTTGGTATTTATAGCTTAATAATTATTATATGGATTATAGTATTAATTATTTCTGATAATTCTGTCAGCGAAGCGCACATAAAAAGCATCTTCCTTTTCAAAGCGCATTCTTTGACCGATTTCATCGAGCGTGATGTTATCGCGCGCTACAATGCGCTCTTGGCGCACTGCCGGGTCTGCCATAATAAATATCACTTCGTTACAAACCTGATTCAAACCGCTTTCAATGAGCGTGGGCGCATCTAAATAGACAGTCGAAACACCTTTTGTTCTGGCATCCTCTATGATAGAAATGATTCTTTCGGCAACCGCCGGGAGAACGGTTTTATTTAACTTATCGAGGCTTTCCTCACTCGCAAAGGCAAGCTTTGCAAGCACCTTGCGATTGATTTGCTTGCCGTCTAATATCTCGTTGCCGAAGGCAACGACAAGGCTGAGCACCAAACTGTCTTCTTTAATCATTTCATGATAGACATGGTCTGCATTGATGAGCATGGAACGGCTTGTCTTTTCCGCCATGCGCTTTGCAATAAAGGTTTTACCGCTACCGGTTTTTCCGGTAATACCAATCACGCGAATCCCGGGTATCTTTTCGTATGTTTTACCGCTGATTTCGGCATTGAGCTTTTGGAGCTCCTCCTCGCGCGCTTTTCCTTCTTCCCCATCTCTTTTAATAGGGGCGAGGGAATTCCACTGGCGGTTGGGTAGGGGCAAGAAGGGTTCCGGTTCCTCCGGTTCCTCTTTCTTGCCGAAGATTCTTGCAAACAAGCCTCGTCTTTTCGGCTTTAAGTCGTCATCATAAACATCAAACTGAAAATCCTCATCAATATCATCCACCGGGTAGGCGGCAGGGCGCGCGCCCTCACCGTCAAGAGATGCCTCGTAGAAGATTTTGGTGGGATCTTCTTCGCTTGTCTTTTCCACGACCGTGATATTGTCACAGATTTCTTTGCTGAAATCTTCATTAAAATCGGGATTTAATTGAATATCATTGAGTGCCAAAATAGCGGAGTCTTCTTCAAAGGAGGCAAAGCTGCCGATGATATCCTCCAATTCTTCATCCGTCACGGAGCTTTGCTCTGTATACGAGGTAGGTTCTTGCTCGGCATCTTCGTCGGTATTGTTCTGCGGCTGTTCTGCTTGCGGCAGCTCCTCTTTTAGCGGTTTTTCAATCGCCGGAACCGTTTTGGATTGTAAATTCTCTACCCGGAATCCGGAGGCTCTAAGCAATCGGTTGAGAACCGCAAGACCGACACCTGCCGCATCCGGCACGGGTGCAAAGGCTTTTGTGAATCCTTGCTCATCAATGGAGCGCAAAACATCAAACAGGCGCTTAGCTTGTGTGACAGGGTCATTTTTACTGCCTAAAGAGAAGGTTTTATAATTCTCTAACTCACTTAACATTTCGTCGAAGCAAATCACAGCGGTCTGCTCATCTGCTTCTTTTTGAATATACTCCGTATAATCTTTATCATCGCCATCCACCAAGCGCAAATCCGCCTGCGGCGCATAGTGCTTATACTTCATACCGGGGGAAGCGGCAGCTTCGGTATTATCAAGTGCCTTAGTGGCGGTTTCGTGAATGTCAACAGAGCCGATAACCTTTTGAATTTGTTCGGCAGTGATGCGCCCCGGTCTTAGAATAATCGGTGTATCCTCCGCAAGCGAGATAACAGTGGATTCCACACCCACCATACAGTCGCCGCCATTGATAATAGCGTCAATTCTGCCGTTCATATCTTCCAAAACATGGTTAAACTTTGTCGGACTCGGCGAGCCGGAAAGATTTGCGCTCGGTGCGGCAAGAGGCACTCCGCATTCTTTGATAAAGCGAAACGCAATCTTATTTTTCGGCATTCTCACTGCAACAGTGTCTAATCCTGCGGTAACAATGTCCGGTACCAAATCACTCTTTTTCAAAATGATGGTGAGCGGACCCGGCCAAAATCTTTCCGCCAAGAGCTTTGCTTTTTCCGGCAAATCCGTTACCAATTTGCTCCAATCGGAAATATTGGCTATATGCACAATGAGCGGATTATCCGCCTGTCTGCCCTTTGCCTCAAAGATTTTTTGCACTGCTTCGGTATCCAGCGCATTGGCGGCAAGGCCGTAAACTGTTTCGGTAGGCATGGCGACAATACCGCCGTCTCTGATGATGGCAGCGGCTTCTTTTAATTCATTTTTTGTAATAATTTTTGTTTCCATCAGTAAATGATAAACCTCTTTTATTGCGTTTGGCTCAATCTCAGCTTTTCTGCCGTATCGGCGGTAATTAAAGCGTCAATCAATTCATCTAAATCGCCGTTTAAAATCTGCTCGAGCTTATATAGCGTTAGTCCGATACGGTGGTCGCTGACCCTGCCCTGCGGATAGTTATAAGTGCGAATACGCTCGTTGCGATTGCCGGTGCCGACCTGAGATTTTCTGTCATCGGCAATCTCGGCGTTTTGCCTTTCTCTTTCCTGCTCTAAAATGCGTGAGCGCAGGATTTTCATGGCTTTATCCTTGTTTTTGTGCTGGCTGCGTTCATCCTGACACTCCACGACTGTTCCGGTCGGGATGTGGGTGATGCGAATAGCACTTTCGGTTTTGTTGATATGCTGACCGCCGGCACCGCTTGAGCGAAAGGTATCAATTTGCAAATCGGTCGGGTTGATTTGCACATCCACATCCTCTGCCTCCGGCAGAACGGCTACGGTAGCGGTGGAGGTATGGATTCTGCCTTGGCTCTCGGTTTCCGGCACGCGCTGTACGCGGTGCACACCGCTTTCAAATTTAAAGCGGGAGTAAGCGCCGTCTCCCGAAATGGAAAAGGAGATTTCTTTGAAGCCGCCCAAGCCGGTTTCCTGTGCGGAAAGGATTTCATGCTTAAACCCTTTTGTTTCCGCATACATGGTATACATTCTATACAGCGTACCGGCAAACAGTGCGCTTTCTTCGCCGCCGGCACCGCCGCGGATTTCCACAATGACATTTTTATCATCATTTTCATCGCGCGGCAGCAGGAGGATGGTTAACTCCTCTTTGCACGCTTCCATAGTCTCTTTTCCCGCCTTGAGCTCTTCCAACGCCAAGTCTTTAAACTCTTTGTCCATACTGCTGTCGTTGAGGACGTTTTGCGCCTCTTGTGCGCTTTGCTCGGCGGCTTTATATTCTCTGAATTTTTCCACTATCGGTTCGAGCTTTTTTTGCTCTTTCATCAAAGCCGTGTATTGCTCTATATCGGCAACAATTTCCGGTGAGCAAAGCTGTTCGTTGACGGTTTCAAAGCGTTTTTCAATTCCTTCAAGTTTTTCTATCATATTATATCCTTTTTGTCGATAATTTGCTTTATGGACTTCTCTGCTTTCTTGCGGGGAACCATCACTTCTCTGCCGCAAGTTAAACATTTAAGTTTAAAATCCATGCCGATGCGCAACACTTCCCACTCGTTTCCCGAGCAGGGGTGAGGCTTCTTTGTCTGTATGATTTGACCGACTTTAATATCCATAATTTTTCTTACCTGAGCATTGTTAGAAAACAAATGCCCATATACGCAAATAGTTTGTAAGTTAGCTTATATAATATAATTTTATATTATTTTATAACAATACATAGTACATTCTATCACAAAAATAATAGAATGTAAACTTTTTTAATAAAAATCGTGATTCCGGCATAAAATTAAGGGATGTATTTTGTTTGGAGGAACGAAAAATGAGAGAATTTGTATTTGAAGGCGGGTTATTGCACAGTGTGGAAAATATAGCGGCATGCAGCACTTCCAATGCTTTGGAGGATGCGCTCAAACAGCAAAAAATCATAGAAGGCATTTGCTGCATGTGTGACAGTGAGATGAATTTGCACTTAAAACTCGGGGCGGTGGAAGGCATTATCCCAAAAAGCGAAAGCGCAATCGGCGCAGAATGCGGAAAGGTGAAGGATATTGCACTGATATCAAAAGTCGGAAAACCCGTGCAGTTCATGGTGCAGCGAATCGAAAATACAAACGGGCATTTAAGGGCATGGCTGTCGCGCAAGGCGGTACAGCGGGCGTGTCAAGAGAAATATATTAATGCATTGCGCTCCGGAGATATCGTGCGCGTGAAGGTGACGCATCTTGAACGCTTTGGCGCTTTTGTAGACATCGGGGCGGGCATCAATTCATTAATTCCGATTGACATGCTTTCGGTTTCGCGCATCGCACACCCGGCGCACCGCGTGCGCGAGGGAGAAGTGCTTTGCTGTGCGGTGCGCAGTAAGGCAGAGGGCAAAATCACACTTTCATTAAGAGAGATGTTAGGCACTTGGGAAGAAAATGCATGCCATTTTGAGGCGGGGCAGACAGTGAAAGGTGTGGTGCGCAGTGTGGAGAGCTACGGGATTTTTATCGAGCTTGCACCGAATCTTGCCGGACTTGCGGAATATAATGAATATGTGCATACCGGTCAGGCGGTTTCCGTATACATCAAATCCATTATTCCCGAGAAGATGAAAATTAAACTGAGTATTATCGATGTGCTGGAGGAACCCTATTGCCCGCAAAAGGAGTACTACTATCAGGGCGCGCATATGGATGTATGGCAGTATAGTCCCACAGGCTGCGAGAAGGTGATAGAGACGGTGTTTGCCAAATAAGGATTTTGTCGGGCTCTTTCGAGCCCGCAAATCCTTATTTGAGTGTGAAGTGTGAAGAGTGGAGATTGAAGTTGTGGGCGGGACACCCGCACCCGTTCCGCTATGCTCTGATACAATCTAAGTGCAAGTATTTAAAATAGCGTAGATACGCACTTTCAAG
>JAFWGH010000087.1 GCA_017512465.1 Clostridia bacterium | reverse complement strand
GCCGTGGTTACGGCGATTTTTACCCTTTCTTTTTTTAAAAGATTATGATATTATTTTCTAAAATTATTGAAGTTTTAATCTTTTAGTTTTAACAAAAAAATATTGTCGTGCGGTTTTAGCCACTTTGTCGACACTCTGAAACCGCATCTTTCGATGCGGTTTTTTTATTTAGAGTCGACTCATTTTAATACAGTTTTTCAAAATCCTCATACAGCGGGATGTGCCTTGCTTCAAATTCCCTGCCGTTTAAGTATTCCAAAATGCCGCTTTCACTTTCAAATACAAAGCGCAGCTTGTAGGAATACAGCGCTTGTTTTTTATAGCCGATTTTCTTGCCCTGCACATTTTCGGAATACTTTCCGTCTCCAAGCAGGGGATGCCCGATGTGTGCAAGGTGTGCGCGGATTTGATGGGTTCTGCCGGTGAGCAAATCAATCTCAAGCAGGGAAAAATGCGCGTTTTCACGCAACACTTTGTAGTGCGTGAGGATGGTTTTGGCACCCGAGAAGGGTTTATTTTTTACCGTGACCTTGTTTTTGCTCTCATCTTTGAGCAAATATGCTTTTAAGGTTTTTTCCTTTACATCCATGGTGCCGCAAACAATACAGATGTAGGTTTTTTTGATTTCTCTGTTTTTGATTTTTTCATTCAAAATGCGCAGTGCTTCGGCATTTTTGGCGCAGATGACCAAGCCGCCGGTATTGCGGTCAATGCGGTTGGCGAGTGATGGTGTAAAGGAGTTTTCCTTGTCAGGCTGATAGTCGCCTTTTTCGTACAAATAGCGCAATACTCTGCCGATAAGCGTGTCATTATACTCATTTTTATCCGGATGGCAGAGCAACCCCACCCTTTTTTCGAGGATGAGGATATTTTCATCTTCATAGATAATATCCACTTGCTTGCCGGCTTTTAAAAATTCGTAGTTTTGCTTAGCGCGCTCGAAAAACTCATCGTTAATATACATCTGCACCGTATCGCCCTCATGCAGGCGCGTGGAAATCTCCGCGCGCTTGCCGTTTATTTTAATGCGCTTTAAGCGGATGTACTTATACATTAAATTCTTCGGCAGCGCACAGGCGGTTTTGGTGATAAATTTATCCAATCGCTGGTCGGCATCATTTTTTTGAATAACAAATTCTTTCATACGCTATAGTATAGCACACAAGCAGGAAAAAGACAATTAAGGATTTGCGAGATAAATTTTCACCTTCCCCTTGAGGCGCTCCCTGTTGGGGTGACTCCGTGCAGTGCAGGGAGATGTCACGAAGTGACAGAGGGTACGGGCTCCGGTTAGGAGACGGCGCGCGTAGCGTGACAGAGGGTCTGGCGTGCGCTCCAAGCAAAGGGGGACCGCTTGCGGTGGAAGAGGTGTGCTGAAATACCATCGAAGTCGGTACAACCGTTGTCTTATACACGGATTTTGTCCAACTTGTCTACCCCTCCGAGCGCTGTAAACGCGCCCACCTCCCCTCGTCAAGGGGAGGTACAAAGCGGTTGAGCCGCTTACAGCGGCTTTTTTTGAACATCCAATTTACTCTTACTTTTTGTTTGCTCCGCAAACCCGACAACTACAAAGATTATTGTATTTACTTGGACTTTATCCACTCTTTTCAGCCATACCGCTTTATATCGCCCCCTTGACATTTGCAAAATAATATATTATTATATAAAATCCAATATTTTACGCATTATATTATAGAAAGGAGAAGAACCATGGACTTTAAGCTTGTCAGCGAGTATCAGCCAACAGGTGACCAACCCGAAGCCGTCGCATCCTTGGTAAGCGGCTTGCAAGGCGGTATGAAAGAGCAAACTTTGCTTGGTGTAACCGGCTCGGGCAAAACCTTCACAATGGCAAATGTGATTGCGCAAATGAATAAGCCTACATTGGTTTTGGCGCACAATAAAACCCTCGCCGCACAGCTTTGCAGTGAGTTCAAAGAGTTCTTCCCCGAAAATGCGGTAGAGTATTTTGTATCGTATTATGATTATTATCAACCCGAAGCCTATTTGCCGGGTACCGATACCTATATCGAAAAAGATTCCTCGATTAATGATGAGATTGATAAGCTGCGCCACTCGGCAACAAGCGCTTTGAGTGAGAGAAACGATGTGATTATTGTCGCTTCCGTTTCGTGCATTTATTCACTGGGCAGTCCGTATGACTATAAAAACATGGTTATCTCGCTGCGGCAGGGAATGAGCAAATCGCGTGAAGAGCTGATTGCCAAGCTTGTTGAAATTCAGTATGAGCGCAATGATATTTCTTTTGTGCGTAACAAGTTTCGTGTGCGCGGCGATGTGGTTGAGATTTACCCCGCGTATTCCAGCGATACCGCGATTCGTGTGGAATTTTTCGGCGATGAAATAGACCGCTTGAGTGAAATCAATGTGCTTACGGGTGAAGTGAAAAACACGGTCAGCCATGTGGCGATATATCCCGCTTCGCACTATGTGATTGCGCCCGAGCGCATGGAAATGGGTATTGCCGAAATATACGAAGAGATGTATGAGCGCGTAAAGTTCTTTCAGGATAACGGCAAGCTCATAGAAGCGCAGCGCATTAAGGAACGCACCGAGTACGATATGGAGATGTTGCGCGAAACCGGTGTGTGCAAGGGGATTGAAAACTATTCGCGTGTGCTTTCCGGCAGACCGGCAGGCTCCACACCGTTTACGTTGTTGGACTTCTTTCCCGAGGATTTTATTCTCTTTGTGGATGAGAGCCATGTCACCCTGCCGCAGGTGCGCGGTATGTACGGCGGCGACCGCTCCCGCAAGGAGAATTTGATAGAATACGGCTTTCGTTTGCCCTCTGCACTCGATAACAGACCCCTCAATTTTGAGGAGTTTTATTCTCACATTCATCAAGCGGTATTTGTCAGCGCCACCCCGGGTGAGCTGGAAAAGGAGAAAAGCGCACAGATTGTTGAGCAGGTCATTCGTCCTACCGGATTGTTGGATCCCGAAATATCGGTCAGACCCGTGGAGGGGCAGATTGATGATTTAATCGGTGAAATTAATGAGCGCACCGCTAAAAATGAGCGCGTGCTTGTTACCACCCTCACGCGGAAGATGGCGGAGGATTTAACCGAGTATCTGGAAAATACCGGTATTAAGGTGCGCTATTTGCACTTTGATGTGGACACCATTGAGCGCATGGAGCTGATTCGTGATTTGCGCTTGGGTGAGTATGATGTTTTGGTCGGCATCAACCTCTTAAGAGAGGGATTGGATATTCCGGAAGTGAGCCTGGTGGCAATTTTGGATGCCGACAAAGAGGGCTTCCTGCGCAGTGAAACATCGCTCATTCAAACCATCGGCAGGGCGGCTAGAAATGCCGGCGGTCAGGTAATCATGTATGCCGATACCGTAACCGATTCGATGGAGCGGGCAATCCGCGAAACAAACCGCCGCCGCGGGAAGCAGCAGGCGTATAACGAAGCGCACGGCATCACGCCGAAAACCATTACGAAGGGTGTGCGTGAGGTGCTTGAAATCTCCACGCACAAAGAGGATTTGGAGAAGAAAAAAACCAAGTATCTTTCTCCCAAGGAGCGTGAAATCCTCATTGAGCGCCTGACAAGAGAAATGAAGCAGGCGGCAAAGATTTTGGAATTTGAGCACGCCGCATACCTGCGCGATAAGATAGACAAGATACGAAGAGGAAAGTAGCAAGGCTGCGCTACGCGCTAACGAATAGTGAATAGTGAAGAGTGAAGAGTTGAGGGCGGGACACCCGCACCCGATTATAATGTGCCGCATAGCGGCACCACTAATCGCATTAGCCGAGCAACACTTTGTGTTGCGAACGCCAAGGTTCCGGGTACCAACTCCGAATCTTTGATTTGGTTAGTTGGTCGGATTCTTAATAAGCTAATAAGCTAACAGCTAATAGGCTGGACAGTTCGCGTTAGCGAACTTTGAGGGATTATGCAAAAAAACATTTTTGTCAAAGGTGCCAGAGAGCACAATTTAAAGGATATTGATGTCATCATTCCCCGTGATGCGCTCACGGTATTTACGGGACTGTCCGGCTCGGGAAAATCGAGCCTTGCTTTTGATACCATTTTTGCCGAAGGGCAGCGGCGCTATATTGAGAGCCTCTCGAGCTATGCCCGCCAGTTTTTGGGGCAAATGGACAAGCCGGATGTGGACTACATCGAAGGCTTGAGTCCCGCTATTTCCATTGACCAAAAAACCACTTCCAAAAACCCGCGCTCCACAGTCGGCACGGTAACGGAGGTGTATGACTACCTGCGTTTATTGTATGCCAGAGTCGGTATTCCGCACTGTCCGGTGTGCGGCAGAGCGATTGAGCGCCAGACTATCGACCAAGTGGTTGAGAGCATCATGAAGTTGCCGGAAAAAACAAAGATACAAGTGCTTGCTCCCATTGTGAAAAACCGCAAGGGCGAGTATGCCAAAGAATTAAATGATTTGAAAAAATCCGGCTATGTGCGCGTGCGCGTGGATGGGATCACTTATGATTTATCCGAAACCATTAAACTTGAAAAAAATAAAAAGCACACCATAGAAGTGATTGTTGACCGCTTGGTGATGAAGGAAGATATTGTTTCGCGCTTGACCGATTCCGTGGAAAATGCGGTAAAACTGACCGGTAATGCCGTCAGCGTGGATGTTGTCGGCGGGGAAGAAATGTCGTTTTCACTGGCGTTTGCCTGCCCCGAGCACGATATCAGTATCGAGGAACTGACACCGCAAATGTTTTCCTTCAATAACCCGATGGGCGCTTGCCCGAAGTGTTCGGGTTTGGGTACTTTTATGGAGATTGACCCGAAGCGGGTGATTCCCGACCGTTCGCTCTCCATTAAACAGGGTGCTATTAAAGTCGCCGGATGGAGTGCCGAGGACAGCGGCTCTATTGCCATGATGTATTACAAAGGCCTTGGGAAGGAATACGGCTTCACGATGGATACACCGATTAAGGACTATTCGCAAGAAGCCCTGCATGCCCTGCTTTACGGAACAGACGGTAAAAAGATAAAATTTACCCGCACTACCGATTTCGGTTCGGGTACCTATCTCAATGACTTTGAGGGTATTATCACCAATTTACGCCGCCGCTATGAATCAACCACCAGCGAGTGGTCGCGGGCGGAGATTGAAAAATATATGTCGGTTAGCGAGTGCGCCGCCTGCCACGGGCAGCGGCTGCGCCAAGAGAGCCTTGCCGTTACGGTGGGCGGTATCAATATTCATGCATTCACCGAAATGAGTATAGAGCATGCGCTTGCGTTTACCGATGCGCTTGAACTCGGCAAGCGGGAAACTTTCATCGCAAAGCCCATTATTAAGGAAATTCACGACAGGCTTTCGTTTTTGAATTCTGTCGGCTTAGAGTATTTAACACTTGCGCGTTCCTCTGCCACGCTTTCGGGCGGGGAGAGCCAGCGCATTCGCCTTGCCACACAAATCGGCTCTTCGCTGATGGGTGTGCTCTATATTTTGGATGAGCCGAGTATCGGTTTGCATCAGCGCGACAATGACCGCTTGCTCGACACCTTGAAGCATTTGCGCGATATCGGCAATACACTGATTGTTGTGGAGCATGATGAGGATACCATCCGCTCTGCCGATTATGTGGTTGATGTCGGCCCCGGTGCGGGAATACACGGCGGTAATTTGGTCTGTGCGGGCAGCGTGGAGGATATTATGCGCTGTGAGCAGTCCGTGACCGGGCAATACCTGAGCGGGCAAAAGCAAATTGAGGTGCCCCGAAAAAGGCGCACCGATACCGCTAAACTATTAACGGTTAAGGATGCTTACCAAAACAATTTAAAGCATATTGATGTTGAAATTCCGCTCGGCAAATTTGTGGCGGTTACCGGCGTTTCCGGTTCGGGCAAATCCAGCCTTGTCAATGAGGTTTTGTATAAGCGCTTGGCAAATAAACTCAATCATGCCAAAAAGCGTGAGGGCGATTTTGGCGATATCCTCGGCGTGGAGCAGTTGGATAATGTGATAGAGATTACACAATCTCCCATTGGCAAAACCCCGCGTTCAAATCCTGCAACCTATACCGGTGTGTTTGATGACATTCGCAAGCTCTTTGCCCAAACCACGGCGGCAAAAGAGCGCGGCTACACGGCATCCCGCTTCTCCTTTAATGTCAAAGGCGGCAGATGCGAGGCGTGCCAGGGCGGCGGTATTGTGAAAATCGAAATGCATTTTCTTGCCGATGTATATACCGATTGCGAGGTGTGTGAGGGCAAGCGCTACAACCGAGAAACACTCGAAGTGAAATATAAAGGCAAAAGCATTTATGATGTGCTGGAAATGACCGTTGAGGAGGGTGTGCAATTCTTCTCTGCCGTGCCCAAAATTGCCAAAAAACTGCAAACATTATATGATGTGGGCTTGGGATATATTAAAATCGGTCAACCCGCCACCACACTTTCGGGCGGTGAAGCACAGCGTGTGAAATTGGCAACTGAGCTTTCCAAGCAATCCACCGGCAACACCTTCTATATCTTGGATGAGCCGACAACCGGACTGCATACTGCCGATGTGCATAGGCTCATTGATGTGCTGCAGCGCTTTGTGGAAAAAGGCAATACCGTGCTGGTGATTGAGCATAATTTGGATGTGATTAAGGTTGCCGACCACATTATCGATTTAGGTCCCGAGGGCGGCGATAAAGGCGGCGAGGTGGTTGTGACCGGTACACCGGAAGAGGTTGCGCGGTGCAAAAAGTCCTATACCGGACAGTATTTGAAAAAAGTTTTAAAATAAAAAAGATATTTTATCCTATTCATCGTATATAGTATATAGCAACGAAAAATGAAATGTAGAATGAATAGCGGGACACCCGCACCCGATTTAGTATAGTTTGATTAAATCAATGTTCATTTGATGTTTAATTTGCCCTTTTCTTTTCGCCCCTTGACGAGGGGAGATGTCACGAAGTGACAGAGGGGTAGACCAAAAAACTGAACACTGAAAACTGTTTTCGCATTAGCGAAAACCCGAGAGTATTATGAAAAATTACAGAATCCATACCGAACAATTTGAAAAAGAAAACCTCAGCTCCGGTGCCGCCTTGGCGGCAAACACGCTGGGCAGAAGCATACCCGATGAGGAAGATGCGATTCGCACCTGCTGGCAGCGGGATAGAGACAGGATTATTCATTGCAAATCCTTTCGCCGCTTAAAGCACAAAACACAGGTGTTTCTCTCTCCGGAAGGAGACCATTACCGCACCCGCTTAACCCATACACTCGAGGTATCGCAAATTGCGCGCACTATTGCCAGAGCATTGGGACTTAATGAGGATTTAACCGAAGCGATTGCGCTCGGTCATGATTTGGGGCACACGCCTTTCGGCCATGCCGGTGAGCGCGCGCTCGATGCGGTCTATGCACCCGGTTTTAAGCACTATGAGCAGAGTGTGCGCGTGGTGGAAAAGTTGGAGAAGGACGGTAAAGGTCTTAATCTGACACAAGAGGTAAAAAACGGTATTCTCTGCCACACCAAAGGAGAAGAAGCCTTCACTTTAGAGGGGCGGCTGGTGCGCCTTGCCGACCGCATTGCCTATATCAATCATGATATTGATGATGCACTGCGCGCCGGTGTGATTGCGGAAAGCGAGATTGCCGATGCAGTTCATGAAAAAATGGGATTTACCACGGCTTCGCGTATCAATGCGCTTGTGATTAGCACGATTGAAGCAAGTGTGACCGATGCGACAGATGCCGCCGATAATGTCATTAAAATGCAAGCCGATATGTGGGAAGTGTTTGATGCACTCAATGCTTTTATGTTTGAGCGTGTGTACTTAAACCCCGTGTGCAAAAGTGAGGAGAAAAAAGCCGATAAGCTCATTAAATCACTTTATGCTTATTTTTGCGCTGATGCTCGGGCTTTGCCGGAAGAGTATAAGCGCATCGCCGCCGAGGAAGGCGTGGAGCGCGCGGTGTGTGATTACATAGCCGGTATGACCGACCACTATGCGGTGCAGGTGTTTGATGAGTTGTTTGTCCCGCAAGGATGGGGAAAAGTGTAAACACTTTTCCCGTGTTCAGTTTTCAGCTTTCAGTTTTCAGTTATACCGCAAGCGGCACATATATGCAACACTATGTGTTGCCACCACAATTCAACATTCAACATTCAAAATTCAAAATTATTTGAAGAGAGGAGGGAATCATCGTGGCGTTTAATGATGCGTTTTTAGAAGAATTGCGCTCAAAAAATGAAATCAGCGAAGTCATTGGCGCGTATGTCAATTTAAAGCGTGCCGGCAGGCTGTATAAAGGCTTATGCCCGTTTCACGGTGAAAAAACACCCTCTTTTACCGTGTATCCCGACACGCAGTCCTTTTACTGCTTCGGCTGCGGCGTGGGCGGCGATGTTGTCTCCTTCATTCGTAAAGCGGAAAATTTGGATTACACCGAGGCGGTAAAACTGCTTGCCGACCGCAGCGGGATTCCCATGCCCGAATCGGGGTATGATGACTCCATGCTGAAGCGGCGCAACAGGATTTATGAAATCAACAAAGAAGCGGCGCATTTCTTCTTTTCACAGCTCATTGATAAAAAGCATGCGCACGCTTTGCAGTATTATTTTGACAGAGGCTATACCTTTGATACCATTAAGCACTTCGGCTTGGGCTATGCACCCGATAGTTGGGATGCGCTTAAAAAGCATTTAAATGAAATGCATTACACCAATGAGGAGCTCTATGCCGCAAACCTGGTGAGCAAGTCCTCTAAGGGCGGCTACTATGACCGCTTTCGCAACCGCGTGATTATTCCGATTATTGATTTGCGCGGCAGGGTGGTCGGCTTCGGCGGCAGGGTGCTCGATGATTCCAAACCGAAGTATCTGAACACTTCCGATACCCTCGCTTACAAAAAAACGCACCAGATTTTTGCCATGAATTTTGCCAAAAATCATGCGGTGCAGGGCATTATTCTTTGCGAGGGATATATGGATGTAATTGCTTTGCACCAGGCGGGGTTTGAAAATGCAGTCGCCTCTTGCGGCACTGCCATCACACCTGAGCAGGTGCGCACCATCGCCAAGTATACCGATACCGTGTTTTTATCGCAGGATGCCGATGAAGCCGGCAGAAAAGCGGTGGAAAAATCCATCGCACTGTTCGGCGAAGTCAATATCAAGGTGAAGGTGCTTAATATTTCCGGTGCGAAAGACCCGGATGAATATATTCAAAAATATGGCGCTGACCGTTTCAAAGCCCTCATTGAGGGAGCGGAAACGGATACGGAATATAAGCTTTTAACAGCAAAAAACAAGTATGATTTAGCTACAAACGCAGGCCGGGCTGACTATGTCAACGAGGCGGCACGGATACTCTCCGAATTAGACCCGATTAAGCGGGATATTTATGCGTCTGAGATTGCCGAGCAGACCGGCGTGAGTAAAGGAGCCATTATCAGCGAATGTAAGCGCCTGGCGCGCCGACAAACACGCACCAAGCGCCGCGAGGTTGACCGCGCGGCAATGCGCATGAGTGATGAGAAGGATAAAATCAATCCCGAAAAGCCGCGCTACAAAGCGGCGGCGCTCGCTGAGGAGCGCATTATTGCGGTATTGATGAATCATCCGGACTATGTGCGCACGATTGAGGCAAATGTGACAGAGGATGATTTTGTCACCGCTTTTAACCGCCACATATTCTCCGTTATTATGCGCAGAATCCGTGAAGGAAAAAGCATCAGCATGTCGGCGCTGGGGCAGGAACTGACAACGGATGAGTTAAGTGTGCTCGCCGGCTTGGAGGTGCTCGGAAAGGGTTTGGGAAATCCGCGCCTCGAATGTTTGGAAAGCATTACCACGCTCAAAGAAGAAAAACTCAAACAGCTCAAACCCGATATTGAAAATTTGAGTGATGAGGAGTTTCGTAAATTATTTGAAAGTTAACAGCAGGGGTTGCCGTGCATCATGGCATGAGAAGTGCGCCTTATTATGCTCATGAAATGCTCCGGCTGTATGAAAAAAGAAGGGATGTGTTTTCGTGGAGAAAGAAACGAAGAAAAAGGAAACTGTCGACACTGAAAAGAAGCCTGCAAAGGCGAAAAAAAGCACCAAAAAGGCAGAAGTCGAGGAAGTGAAGAAGGATGATGCGCTTTCCAAGCTGCCGGCGAATATTCGCGGCTTAATTGAAAAGGGCAAGAGCACCGGCAAGCTCACTTCACAAGAGATTGACGGCTTGATTGTCGATATGGATTTGGATGTGGAAACACTCGAAAATTTCTACACCGCCATTGAAGAATCCAAAATCGAAATCGTGGACGATTTGCTCAGTGAAAATATTGAGTCCATTATAGAGAGCCCGGTAAAGGATGAGGGCGAAAACGGCTCAGCCGGCGTTGTGAATGATAATAATGACGACCCCGTTAAAGTCTACTTAAAAGAAATCGGTAAAGTGCCGCTGCTCACCCCCGAGGAAGAGATTGATTTGGCAATGCGTATTGCCGAAAATGATGAGGCGGCTAAAAGGCGCCTTTCCGAAGCAAACCTCAGGCTCGTTGTCAGCATCGCAAAGCGATATGTGGGCAGGGGAATGCAGTTTCTTGATTTGATTCAAGAGGGTAACCTCGGCTTGATTAAGGCGGCGGATAAGTTCGATTATACCAAGGGCTTTAAATTCTCCACTTATGCAACATGGTGGATTCGCCAAGCCATCACCCGTGCTATCGCCGACCAGGCGAGAACCATTCGTATCCCCGTGCACATGGTGGAAACGATTAATAAGGTGAAAAAGGCAAACAGCCAGCTGCTTCATGAAAACGGCAGAGACCCGACACCCGAGGAGATTGCCGAGAGACTCGGAATGCCGGCAGATAAGGTGCGCGAAATCCTCAGAGTTGCGCAAGAGCCGGTATCGCTCGAAACCCCCATCGGCGAGGAGGAGGATAGCCATTTGGGAGACTTTATTCCCGATGACACTTCACTTTCACCGATTGATGCGGCAACGATGGATGCACTTAAGCGCGACCTCGCAGCTGTGCTTAAAACCTTGACCGATAGGGAAGCGAGCGTGTTAAGAATGCGCTTCGGTCTTGATGACGGTCAACCCAAGACACTCGAAGAAGTCGGCACCAAATTCGGTGTAACCAGAGAGCGTATTCGCCAAATTGAAGCAAAGGCTCTCAGAAAGCTCAAACACCCCTCAAGAATTAAGAAATTAGCGGATTATATGGACAGGATTTAACAAAAAACATCCACCTGCGGGTGGATGTTTTTTGTTAATGGTCGGCAGCCGGCTGCCGGCAGATGGGGCTGTCTCAACAAAAAATGTTTAAGATGCCCCTGTTTTCTGTTTGCTGCATTCTGTTTACTGTATTCTGTTGTCTGTCAACTGTATCCTGTACCCTGCAATCGTTTATGCGCTCGCATAAACGATTGCTACCGACCGCATCCCGTAATTGCCGGCGAGTAATGCTGTGGAAACATCATCGATTGTAATCATTCCGTCGCCGGTAAGGTCGATTTCACTGTTGTATTTACCGAAGTTGGCAACACAGAGTAATTGCGAAACATCCGCAAGGTCAATGACATTGTTTGCGTTGACATCCCCGAGCGGGAGTGCAATCGCACCCGTGTTGGTCACGGCGCCGCTTGCGGTATCGTATTCGCCGAGGCAGATTGTCAATGCATTCTTTTGCTTGGCATAGACTCTGTAAACGCCGCTTTGCACATTATCTTTGTTAAAGTTACCGTCTGCCGCCGTAACGGTTAAGGTCATACTATCGCTCTTAAAGGTGAGGGTGGTATTGGTACCGTTAAACGCCGGCACCTTGTAGCGAATGGCAGCAAAGTCGGTTGCGCCATAGTGTTTGGTTGCATTCAGCAGCGGGTCATTACCGGTGGTGCTGATCGTTACCGCATTCCACTGTGAAGCGGTTCCCTCATAGTACACATCCGTTAACGCGCTGCAATACACAAAGGCATTATCGCTCACACTTTCAAGGCTTTTTGGCAGCGTCACGCTTTGCAATGCTTTGCAATACCAGAAGGTGCTCTTCCCGATTGTTTTCACACCCTTGGGAATCGTAATGCTTGTGAGCGCATAGCAGGCGCTGAAGGCTTCCTTGCCGATACTCTGCACACTTTCGGGAATATTGATATCCGCAAGCAAGAAACAAAACGCAAAGGCATCTTTACCGAGGCTTGTCACTGTGCTCGGAAGGCTCACTTTTTCCAGCTTTGTTAACTGTGTAAAAGCGTCATCCCCGATGTTTGTCACACCGCTTTCCATCACAATTTCTTTAATCTTTTGGTTATTGTTAAAGGGTGACGGGTTTTCCATCATATCATAATCATACATGGCACCCGTGCCTGAGATAGTCAACAATCCTGTGGTTTCATTTAAAATATAGGTCACATTTTCGCCGCAGCTGCCGGTGCGAATCACATCACCGGTTTGGGGTTTAACTGCCAGCAGCGGGTCGTTGCTGTCCAAAATCTCGATAGCGTTCCAATTCTCCTGCGTGCCGGCATAGCCCACAGTTTGCAAGCCGAAGCAGCGAGAGAACGCAGCAACGCCGATTTTTGTGAGTGTGGTCGGCAATGTCACGGTGGTTAACGCTGTACAGCTTGCAAAGGTGCTGGTGGGAAGGCTTGTTACACCGCTTGGAATGGCAATGCTTTCCAAGCTCTCGCAGTTACCGAATGCCTGCACACCGATGCTTGTAAGGCTATTTGGCAAATTAATGCTTTCCAAATTCTCACAACCGCCAAAGGCATATTTGCAAATGCTTGTTACCGTGTCGCCAAGTGTAACACTCTCAATCGCTTTGCAATTCCAAAAAGCGTTCTCACCAATGGTGGTAACACCGTTTTCAATTACAACGGTTTGAATCTCATCTTTAAACTCATACCACGGCATGGAGGTAGAGGCGAAGTTATCCATCGCCCCCGTGCCGGAGATCATTAAAATATTTGTTTCAAAATCAAAACTCCATGTTAACTGCGCACCACAGGTGCCGTTGACATCGTTAATCGCGTAATGCCGCAGCGCGGCGGTAAGCGGATAATTGTTGCTATCGATGCTGATGGCTTTCCAATCCACTTTTGAGCCGGCATAGTAAACATCCGCCAAAGCGTTGCAATTAAAAAATGCGCGGTAGCCGATGTTACTTACCGTGAGCGGCAGGCTGATGGTTTTCAGACCATCACAAAACTCGAAAATTCTTTCGGGAATCACTGTCACTCCCTCGGGAATTTCAATGCTCTCTAAAGCGGTGCAGAGTTTAAACGCCTCTTTACCGATGTTTATCACACCGCTGCCAAAAGTAACCCCGGTTAATTTTTTGCACAGTTCAAAGGCATCTTTGCCGATTTTTTCGACACTGTCGGCAAGGGTGACACTCTCTAAATCGGCACAACCGCAAAAAGCATAGTCGCCGATGCTTGTCACACCGCTCTCCACCGTGACGGTTTTGATAAAGCCGTAATAGTAAAAGGGAGATTTGTTTTCCGTATCGTTGTAATCATACATATCGCCGGTGCCGCTGATGACGACTGTCTCGGCCTCCATATCCCATGTGTAGTTCACATTTTCACCGCACTTGCCGGTTGCGGTCGTCTCTGCACAGTGCAGAGTAGCAGCGGTAAGGGGGTCATTCTCCGCATCGATAGATATTTTTGACCACTGCGCTTTGGAAGCCGTGTAATAAATATCGCTTAAGCTATTGCAATGATAAAAAGCAAAGCTGTTGATATTTGCCATCCCGCTGCCGATGGTGATAGCGGTTAAAGCGGTACAATCATCAAATGCACTGTTTTCAATGTCTGTCACACTGTCGGCGAGAGTGACTTCCTCCAAGCCGATACAAGAGCGAAACGCAGAGTCCTCAATCACACTCACACCGTTTGGTATCGTAACGCTTTTCAAACCGGAACATTCCGTAAATGCGCCGTCGCGGATTGCAACCACATCGCCACCGATGCTGACACTTGTGATGCCGGTACATTCTTTAAACATATACTTACCGATGTTTGTCACACCGCTTTCAATGATAACGGCTGTGATGCTTTCATCCTCGCTAAAGGGTGAGGGATTGTCGTAAAAATAACTGTAATCATACATATCGCCCGTGCCGCTGATAGTGAGAACGCCGCTTTCGAGCGAATACGACACATTCTCGCCGACAGAGCCGGTAACCACGCTGCCCGCATGGTAATGGATGCTAAAAGAGGAAAGGTCGCCGCTGTTCTCGACACTGTTCCACTCTGCCTTTGAGCCGGCATAGTAAATGTCGGTCAGGCTCGGGCACAGCCCGGTGGCATAGGCGCCGATATAGGTGACACTTTGCGGGATAGTAATGCTCACCAAACCCGCGCAGTCCCAAAAAGCGGCACCACCGATGCTTGTGACACCGCTTTCCACAATAACCGCCACAATGCCGCTGTTATCGGAAAAAGGAGATTCGTTTGTATCGTAATTATACATCTCTCCGCTGCCGGAAATGGTGAGGATACCTGTAGCGCTGTCAAAGCTGTAATCGACATTGGTGCCGCAAGCGCCTCTTCCCGTGGGTTCGAAATGCTTGGTGGCGATTTTCAGGTAAAAGTTATCTTCACCGATAACGATTTGCTTCCAGTCGCCCTCAGCACCTTGATAATACACATCGGTGATTTGATTACAATCCGTAAAGGCGTAGTCTCCAATTGTTCTGATGGTATACGGAAATGTCACGCTCTCTAACGAAGTGCAGTTGTAAAATGCATAAGCGGTGATTGTTCTCATGCCCTCGGGAATGGTGATGCCTTTTAATGTTGCACAATTCTCAAATGCATATTGACCAATCGCGGTAAGACCGGCGGGAAGGGGAATGTTTTGTAAAGCGCTGCAGTAGAAGAAGGCATATTCACCGATATTTGTTACGCTCGCGGCAAAAGAAACGGCGGTTACATTCTCACAGTAAGCAAAGGAATAGTCACCGATTTTGGTAACGCCCGTGCCAACCTCAATGGAGCGAATCTCGGTGCGATAATCATACCAACCGGGGTTGTCCTCGATAAAGTTCCACATTGCCCCGGTGCCGCTGATGGTCAGCTTTTTGGTAGAGGAATTGTAAGAATAATTAACATTTGCGCCGCATTTGCCGCTACCGGCGGCATGCGCCGCCAAGGGTGCGGCGGGAATGATGCTCATGAGCATCACGGCGCTTAGAATAATGGCTACAATCTTTTTCATGATGAAACTCCTTTGCAAATCTTAAGAAACGCTCTTGGCAAAAATAGAAAAGATTTTAATACTAACTTATATTGTAACATTAAAAACAGCATATTGCATCATCCAAAAGTATGATTTTTTGCCAATTTGCTCATCAGCTTTATATATTAATACAATTATATATTTATTGTGTTATACGCAGGAGAGTGGAGAAAAGCGCATAGAAAGGAATTGTAGGTTGATAAAAATCACATAAATAATTAAATTTTGTAAAAAATTCGTTAAAAACGCCCATAAGTTTAATGAAAAATCTCTTTTTTGCACAAATTTTTGTTGTCTTGGAATGGCTTTTTGTCTGTTGCAGGCACGGAACACCCGGCAGCGGGTGCAAAAAATTGCTTGACATCTAAAAAAAACTATGGTAAAATTTTGTCCTAATTGTGCACGCTTATATTTTATATTTCTTATATATTATATAAGTAGCGCAGTTGAAGTTTGAATAATAGGAGTGGTAATTCAACATGGTAGAAGTCAAAGACGTTAAGCGCGGAAACAAAACCAGAAAGAGTTTCGGCAAAATCAAAGAGGTTATGGACATGCCCAACCTCATTGAGTTGCAGAAAAACTCTTATGAGTGGTTTCTCGGCGATGGTCTGAAGGAAGTTTTCAGGGATATGCCTGAAATCGCAGACTATTCGGGAAACCTTGTTTTGGAATTTACCGGTTTCCGTATGGACAAGACCACCAAGTATTCCATTCAGGAGTGCAAGGTGCGTAAAGCAACCTATGCGGCGCCGTTCCGTGTAAACTGCCGCCTTATCAACAAAGAGACAGGCGAGATTAAAGAAAGTGAAATCTTCATCGGCGATTTCCCGCTGATGACACCGAGCGGTACTTTTGTGATTAACGGTGCGGAGCGCGCCATCGTATCACAGCTGGTGCGTTCTCCCGGCGTGTACTACACAATGGCATATGACCACACCGGTAAGGAGCTGTATTCCAACCAAATCATCCCCAATCGCGGTGCATGGTTAGAGTATGAAACAGACCAAAACGATGTGTTCAGCGTGCGTATCGACAAAACCCGCAAAATCCCGATTACAACCTTAATTCGCGCTTTGGGCATCGGTTCCGACAGTGAGATTTATGAGTATTTCGGCGAAAACAGAAAAATCAAAGCCACTATTGAAAAAGACCCGACCAAAAACAGGGAAGAGGCTTTGCTTGAGGTGTACAAAAAGCTGCGCCCGGGCGAGCCGCCGCAGTTGGAAACCGCGCTCTCTCATTTGGAAGGTTTGCTCTTTGATGTCAGGCGCTATGACCTCTCAAGAGTCGGCAGATACAAGTATAACAAAAAGCTCGCACTTGCTCCCCGCTTAGAGGGCAGAGTGCTGACCGCGCCCGTTTCCAATTTGTTTACGGGTGAAATCCTTGCCGAGGCAGGCGAAAAAATCTCCAAGCAAAAGGCTATCGAGATTGAAAACGCCGGTGTCAAGGAAGTCTTTGTTGAGGCGGAAACCTGCACGGAAGAAACCGGCGCAAAGATTCTCTCCAACGGCATGGTGGATGTTGCGGCATGCCTGCAGTGCTGGCTGGGCGGCAGCTACAAAAAGTTTGCCGAAAAGCTGTATGCCAACGGCATCAACGAAAAGGTCAGTGCGGATGTGCTGCTTGAAATCGTCAATCAGTGCGGCGAGGATAAGGATGCGCTTGAAGCCATGATGCTTGAAAGAGCAGATGATTTGATTCCCAAGCACATTTGCGTGGCGGATATTTTTGCTTCCGTTAACTATGTAACCTGTCTGGATTACGGTATCGGTACCACTGATGATATTGACCACCTCGGCAACAGAAGAATTCGTTCCGTAGGTGAACTCCTTCAAAACCAAGTGCGCATCGGTTTCTCCAGAATGGAGAGAGTTGTGCGCGAAAGAATGACCACTCAAACTCAAGATAAAGATGAAATCACTCCTAAGGATTTAATCAATGTAAAACCCGTTTCGGCAGCCATCAAGGAGTTTTTCGGCTCCTCTCCGTTGTCCCAGTTTATGGACCAAAACAACCCGCTTGCCGAACTTACCCACAAAAGAAGATTGTCCGCACTCGGCCCCGGCGGTTTATCCAGAGACCGTGCAGGCTTCGAAGTGCGTGACGTTCACTATTCTCACTACGGCAGAATGTGCCCGATTGAGACCCCCGAAGGTCCGAACATCGGCTTGATTTCTTACCTTGCAACCTTTGCAAGAATCAATGAATACGGCTTTATTGAAGCACCCTTCCGCCCGGTAGATAAAAAGACCGGTGAAGTGCTCGAAACCTATGAGTACATGACCGCCGATGTTGAGGATGATTACATTGTCGCGCAGGCGAATGAGCCGCTCGATGAGCACAACCATTTTGCCAATGCAAGAGTCGTTGCAAGGCACAAAGACGAATTCCTTGAAGTCAGCCCGAAGCGTGTGGATTATATGGACGTTTCACCGCGCATGGTTGTATCCGTTGCAACGGCGATGATTCCCTTCTTGGAAAACGATGATGCGAACCGTGCACTCATGGGTTCCAACATGCAGCGTCAAGCTGTGCCGCTTTTGAAAACCGAGGCACCGATTGTTGCCACCGGTATGGAATATAAAGCGGCGGTTGACTCCGGTGTTACAGTGGTTTCCAAGCGCGCCGGCATCGTGGTGCAATGCTCTGCAGACCAAATCACCATTAAAGCGGAAAACGGCGAGCTGGATGTGTACGAGCTTATCAAATTTGCCCGTTCCAACCAGGGCACCTGCTTAAACCAAAAGCCGATTGTCAGCATTGGTGATAAGATTGAAGAGCATCAGGTTATCGCAGATGGTCCCGCAACGAGCAACGGCGAAATTTCCTTGGGTAAAAATGCCCTTATCGGCTTTATGACCTGGGAAGGCTATAACTATGAGGACGCGGTTCTGCTCAATGAGAACCTTGTCAAATACGATAAATATACCTCTATTCACATTGAAGAGTATGAAACCGAAGCGAGAGATACCAAGCTCGGTCCGGAAGAAATCACCCGCGACATTCCCAATGTCGGTGAGGATGCGCTCAGAGATTTGGATGAGGATGGTATTATCCGCATCGGTGCCGAAGTGCATGCCGGTGATATCCTGGTCGGTAAGGTTACCCCGAAGGGTGAAACCGAACTGACTCCGGAAGAAAGATTGCTGCGCTCCATTTTCGGTGAGAAATCCAGAGAGGTCAGAGATACCTCCCTGCGCGTACCCCATGGTGAGTACGGTATTATTGTAGATGTGGAAGTTTACACACGCCAAAACAGCGATGAGCTCAGCCCCGGCGTGAACAAGATTGTGCGCTGCTACATTGCACAAAAGCGTAAGATTCAAGTCGGCGATAAAATGGCGGGTCGTCATGGTAACAAGGGTGTTGTATCCCGCATTCTTCCGCAAGAGGATATGCCTTTCCTGCCCGATGGCAGACCGCTCGACATCTGCTTGAATCCGCTTGGCGTACCTTCCCGTATGAACATCGGTCAGGTGCTCGAAGTGCACTTGGGCTGGGCAGCGAAGGCACTCGGCTGGAATATCATGACACCGGTATTTGACGGTGCACATGAATCCGATATTAAAGAATGCTTGAAGATGGCAGGCTTCCGTGAGGACGGTAAAACAGTTGTATACGACGGCAGAACCGGTGAGAAGTTCGACAATCCCGTTACCGTCGGCTACATGTATTTCTTAAAGCTCCACCATTTGGTAGACGATAAGATTCACGCCCGTTCCACCGGTCCGTACTCCCTCGTTACGCAGCAGCCCCTCGGCGGTAAAGCGCAGTTCGGCGGTCAGCGTTTCGGTGAAATGGAAGTGTGGGCGCTGGAGGCTTACGGCGCTGCCTACACCTTGCAGGAAATCTTAACCGTGAAGTCCGATGACGTGGTCGGTCGTGTGGAAACATACGAGGCAATCGTCAAGGGCGAAAACGTGCCGCAACCCGGTGTGCCGGAATCCTTTAAGGTACTGGTCAAAGAGCTGCAGGCGCTCGGTTTGGATGTAAAAGTATTAGATAAAAACAAAGAAGAAATCGACCTCAAACAAACATTTGACGATATGGATGACTTTGTCGGCAAGGGCGAAATGCCCGCAGAGGAAGAACCGATATTCGAAGAGCAATCCGTGAAGGATTACGAGGGTGCCGAAGGCTTTGGTACCGAAGGCATGGAGCATGATATCATGTACTCCACCGACGCAGGCTCCGATGAATATTAATTAAATTGGCTCACTTAAGATGAAAAGAGGTTCGACATGGAAAATTTATATTTTGATTCAATAAGAATTGGGCTTGCCGCTCCCGAGAAAATCAGAGAATGGTCTCACGGCGAAGTTACCAAGCCCGAAACAATAAACTACCGCACACTCAAGCCGGAGCCGGAAGGCCTTTTCTGCGAAAGGATTTTCGGGCCCCAGAAGGACTGGGAGTGTCACTGCGGTAAATATAAGAGAATCCGCTTTAAGGGTAAAGTGTGCGAAAAGTGCGGTGTGGAAATCACCCGCGCAAAGGTGCGCCGCGAGAGAATGGGACACATTGAACTCGCTGCCCCCGTTTCCCACATTTGGTACTTTAAGGGTATTCCGTCCCGCATCGGCTTGATGCTGGATCTCTCTCCGCGCCTTTTGGAACGAGTGCTGTATTTCTCTCGCTACATTGTTATTGACCCGGGCGATACACCGCTTGAAAAAATGCAGATACTTGATGAAAAAGAGTATCAGGATAATTTGGAGAGATATGAGGATTCTTTCCGCGCAGGTATGGGTGCGGAAGCCATTAAGGAATTGCTCGCGGAGATTGATGTGCCGGCGTTGCACCAAGAGCTCAGCGAGGAATTAGAGGGCGCAACCGGTCAAAAGAAATTGCGCCTTGCAAAGCGCATTGAGGTTGTAGAGGCCTTCTTGCGCTCGGGCAACCACCCCGAGTGGATGATACTCGATGTGGTGCCGGTTATTCCGCCTGATATCCGCCCGATGGTACAGCTTGACGGCGGCAGATTTGCCACGAGCGATTTAAATGATTTATATCGCCGCGTAATTAACAGAAACAACAGATTAAAGAAGCTGCTCGAATTGGGTGCTCCCGAAATCATTGTCAGAAACGAAAAGAGAATGCTGCAAGAGGCTGTCGATGCTTTGATTGACAACGGCAGAAGAGGCAGACCTGTTACAGGTCCGAGCAACAGAGCGCTCAAATCTCTTTCCGATATGCTCAAAGGTAAGCAGGGTAGATTCCGTCAAAACCTGCTTGGTAAGCGTGTTGACTATTCCGGTCGTTCGGTTATCGTTGTCGGTCCGGAGCTCAAGATTTATCAGTGCGGTTTGCCGAAGGAGATGGCACTCGAGCTGTTTAAGCCCTTTGTTATGAAGCGCCTTGTCGAAACCGAATCGGCAAGCAACATCAAGGCGGCAAGAAAAATGGTAGAGAGAGCAAAGCCCGAGGTATGGGATGCGCTCGATATCGTTATCAAAGACCACCCGGTTATGCTCAACCGTGCGCCGACCTTGCACAGACTCGGTATCCAGGCGTTTGAGCCGGTTCTTGTTGAGGGTAAGGCTATCAAGCTGCACCCGCTCGCTTGTACCGCATTTAACGCTGACTTTGACGGTGACCAAATGGCGGTTCACCTTCCGCTTTCCGCAGAGGCACAGGCAGAAGCGCGCTTCTTAATGCTCGCTGCCAACAACCTCTTAAAGCCCAGTGACGGTAAACCCGTTGCCGTTCCTACACAGGATATGATTATCGGCTCTTACTATCTCACCATGCTGCAAAAGGGTGAGCCGGGCGAGCCGCGCATTGAAGTGGATGAGGACGGTGTGGAGCATACCATTTACAAGGTATACCGCAACGAGGATGAAGCCATTATGGCATATCTTGATCATGAGCAGGGCTTGCATGCACCTTGTAAAGTGCGTGTGTCACGCGAGGTGAACGGTCAAACCAAGACCGGCATTATCGTGACAACCGTCGGTAAGCTTATTTTCAACAAACCGATTCCGCAGGATTTGGGCTTTGTGGACAGAAGCGACCCCGACCATGAGCTGGATTTGGAAGTTGATTTCCTTATCACCAAAAAAACGCTCGGTAAAATCATTAACCAGTGCATCAAAGTGCATGGTATCAACACCACCGCAAAGGTGCTTGATGCCGTGAAGGCACAGGGTTATCAATATTCCACTCGCTCCGGTTTGACCGTTGCGGTTAATGATGCCATTATCCCGCCGCAGAAGGCAGAATTATTGGCAGGTGCGGAAGAAAAAATCGACCATGTGACCGCTTTGTTCAACCGCGGTTATATCTCGAACAACGAGCGTTCCAAGAAAGTTATTAAGATTTGGGAACAGGCGACAGATGAGGTTTCCTCTGCATTGAGTGAAAACTTTGCCGCCGAAAACAAAAAGAACCCGAATCCGATTTATATGATGGTAGACTCCGGCGCGCGTGGTAGTGACAGCCAGTTGAGACAGCTCGCAGGTATGCGTGGCTTGATTGCAAACACTGCCGGTAAGACAATTGAGGTTCCGATTCGTTCCAACTACCGTGAAGGCTTGAATGTATTGGAATACTTCATTTCCTCGCGTGGTGCGCGTAAAGGTCTTGCCGATACTGCTTTGCGTACGGCGGACTCCGGTTATTTGACCAGAAGACTTGTAGACGTTTCTCAAGAAGTAATCATTAAAGAAGAGGATTGCGGCTGTAAGCACGGCTTTACCATTTCCAATATTTCCGATGGCAGCCGCGTGATTGAGTCTCTTGAAGAGAGATTGACCGGCAGATATCTTGCAGAGCCGATTGTGGTAGACGGTAAAGAGCTTTTCGGTACCGACAAGCTTATCACGGCGGACGATGCTAAGATGATTGTCGATGCGGGTGTTACGGAAGCAAAAATCCGTTCACTGCTCACTTGCCGCGCCAAATCCGGTGTGTGCGTGAAGTGCTACGGTGTGAACCTTGCTACAGGCAGACATGTTTCTATCGGCGAGAGTGTCGGCGTTATCGCGGCACAGTCCATCGGTGAGCCCGGTACACAGCTTACCATGAGAACCTTCCACACCGGCGGTGTCGCATCCGTTGCCGACATCACGCAGGGTCTTCCCCGTGTTGAAGAACTCTTTGAAGCAAGAAAGCCGAAAACCCTTGCCATTATCTCCGAGATTGACGGTGTGCTTTCCTTTGAGGAAATCAAGAAGGCACAGCACGCAGTCATCACCAACGAAGAAAGCAAGGAATCCAAATCTTACCTCATTCCTTACGGCGCAAGACTGCACCAGGATATGGTAGAGGGCAGATTTGTTAAGAAGGGCGAGCCGCTCACACACGGCTCCAAGAATCCTTCCGATATTCTCCGTGTTCTCGGTGAGGATGCTGTTTATAACTATCTGATTACAGAAGTGCAGCAGACCTACCGCCAACAGGGTGTTGATATTAATGATAAGCACATTGAGGTTATTGTGCGCCAGATGATGAGAAAGCTCAAAATCATCGATTCCGGCTCCACACACCTCATCCCCGGCACGCAGGTTGACAGAGCGGACTTTGACCGCGAGAATGAAGCTGTGCAGGCGAGAATCGATGCAGGCGAGGAAGGCTTAAGCTATGCTACTGCCGACCCGGTACTCTTGGGTATCACCAAGGCGTCTCTTGCTACCGATTCCTTCCTCTCCGCGGCATCTTTCCAGGAGACCACCAGAGTGCTGACCGATGCGGCAATCAAGGGTAAGGTTGACCCGTTAATCGGTTTGAAGGAAAATGTTATTATCGGTAACCTCATTCCTGCAGGTACCGGCATGGATTGCTACAATGAAGCAGATTCCAAGTCCGTGATACCGGTCAATGATGAAAATGAAGAAATTGACACTTCTCTTTTGGAAAAATTCCAACAATCATTGACAAACACACTCTCGGAGTGATATAATAACTGAGTTTGCGGTATTTATATTATTATATTTATTATATAATTACCGCAAACGGCTATCCGATAATTCGGAATGCGGAATGCGGAATGCGGAATTAGTGGGCGAGACACTCGCGCTCGTTCCGCTACGCTCAATTTATGCAAGGCTTTGCCTTGCGCGATATGCCGCAAGGCGGCGCGATATAACTGCGTTGCGATATATTTGCTGCGCAAATGAGGATGGAGAGGGAAGTATTTCCCTTGAAATAAAAATTCACAAGAAAGGAGGAAATCATCAAACATGCCAACCTTTAATCAGTTAGTCAGAAACGGCAGACAGACTTCGGAAAAGAAGGCAAAAGCTCCGGCTTTGTTAAAGGGTCTTAACACTAAGAAGAATGTGGCAACGGATAATGCTTCTCCGCAAAAGCGCGGCGTTTGCACATCTGTAAAAACGGCAACACCGAAAAAGCCGAACTCTGCATTGCGTAAAATCGCCAGAGTGCGTCTTACAAACGGTATTGAAGTTTCCGCTTACATTCCCGGTGTAGGTCACAACCTTCAAGAGCACAGCGTTGTGCTTATCCGCGGCGGTCGTGTAAAGGACCTTCCCGGTGTGCGTTACCACATCATCAGAGGTACCCTTGATACACAAGGTGTAACCGACAGAATGCAGAGTCGTTCCAAGTATGGTGCAAAACGCCCGAAGGCAAAGAAGTAATCTTACTTCTCATCACGGGTAAATCTTTTACATGCCCGTATCGAGTTTAACAGAAAAAATCTTTCCGCAGAATGTTTTACACATTCGAGTGGAAGTCTATATACAGGCTTTCACGCGGTGCCAACGAGATTGTTCAACTCGAGTACCTAAGATATCATTATTATGAAGGAGGGAAGCGAAGTGCCACGTAGAGGCCAAATCGCAAAGCGTGATGTTTTACCTGATCCGCTTTATAATTCAAAGTTAGTAACGCGCCTTATTAACTTCGTCATGTTAGACGGTAAAAAGGGTGTTGCTCAAAAAATTGTGTATGATGCATTTGAAATCATCAACCAAAAAACAGGTAAAGAACCCCTCGAGGCTTTCCAAGAGGCTATGGAAAATGTAATGCCGCTTTTAGAAGTAAAAGCACGCAGAGTAGGTGGTTCCACCTACCAGGTTCCGATGGAAGTGCGTCCGGAAAGAAGACAGACCTTAGGTCTGCGCTGGATTGTCGGCTATAGCCGTGCGCGTTCCGAGAGAACCATGAAGGAAAGACTTGCAGGGGAGATTATGGACGCTTGTAACCAAACAGGCGCTGCCTATAAGAAGAAAGAAGATACCCACAAGATGGCGGAAGCAAACAAAGCTTTTGCTCACTACAGATACTAATCAGCAGGAGGTATTATGCCAAGAAAAGTTTCTCTTGAGAAAACTAGAAATATTGGTATTATGGCACATATTGATGCCGGTAAGACCACCACAACCGAGCGTATTCTTTACTATACCGGTAAGAATCACAAAATCGGTGAAACGCATGATGGCGCGGCAACTATGGACTGGATGGCTCAAGAGCAGGAGAGAGGTATTACCATTACCTCCGCTGCAACCACCTGCTACTGGAAAGAGAATCGTATCAATATTATTGACACACCGGGTCACGTTGACTTTACCGTAGAGGTACAGCGTTCCCTGCGTGTGTTGGACGGCTCGGTGACCGTGCTCTGTGCAAAGGGAGGCGTTGAGCCGCAATCCGAAACCGTATGGCGTCAAGCAGATGAATATAAGGTTCCGAGAATGATTTATGTCAACAAAATGGACATTATGGGTGCAGACTTCTATAATGTTTTAGACATGATTAAAGACCGCTTCAAGTGCAACGCCGTACCGATTCAATTACCTATCGGTGTTGAGGACAGCTTTAAGGGCATTATCGACCTGCTGACCATGAAGGCTGAGATTTATTATGATGATCTCGGTGTTGATGTCAGAGAGGAAGAAATCCCTGCCGATATGGTAGAGCTCGCAAATAAGTATCATGATGCACTCATTGAGGAAATTTGCGGCATCGATGAAGCATTGATGGAAAAATTCTTTGATGGCGAAGATATCGCTATTGAGGACCTCAAGAAGGTTATCCGTCGTGCGACAATTGAAAATGAGATTGTACCCGTTACCTGCGGTACATCTTACAGAAACAAGGGTGTTCAGCCGCTTTTGGATGCGATTGTGGATTACATGCCCGCTCCTACCGATGTAGAAGCAATTAAGGGTGTTAATCCCGATACGGATGAGGAAGAAGTCAGACATTCGTCCGATGAAGAGCCTTTCTCCGCATTGGCATTCAAGATTGCTACCGACCCCTATGTAGGTAAAATCTGCTTTACAAGAATTTATTCGGGTACTCTCAATGCAGGTACTGCCGTATACAATTCTTGCAAAGGGCAAAGAGAAAGAATCGGTCGTATTCTTTTAATGCACGCCAACCACAGAGAAGACCTTGAAACCTGTTATGCGGGTGACATCGTAGCGGTTGTCGGCTTAAAGAATACCACCACCGGTGAAACCCTTTGTGATGAAGACCATCCGGTTATCCTGGAGTCCATGAACTTCCCGGAACCCGTTATCCGTGTTGCGATCGAGCCCAAAACCAAAGCCGGTCAGGAAAAGATGGGTATCGCCCTTGCAAAACTTGCAGAGGAAGACCCCACCTTCAAGGCGTATACGGATGAGGAAACCGGACAGACTATCATTGCAGGTATGGGTGAGCTTCACCTTGAAATCATTGTAGACAGATTGCTGCGTGAGTTTAAGGTCGAGGCAAATGTAGGCGCACCTCAGGTAGCTTACAAAGAAACCATTACCGTGAACAGCGAGTCAGACACCAAGTATGCTCGTCAGTCCGGCGGTAAGGGACAATACGGTCACTGTAAAATCCGCATTGAACCCAATAAAGATGAAAACGGTATCGGCGCAGGCTATGAATTTGTCAATGAAATCGTCGGCGGTGCTATTCCGAAGGAATACATCCCCGCAGTTGACCAGGGTATTCAGGGCGCTATGCTCAGCGGTATCGTTGCAGGCTATCCGGTTGTCGATGTGAAGGTTACACTGTATGATGGTTCTTACCACGAAGTGGACTCTTCCGAAATGGCATTTAAGATTGCCGGCTCCATGGCATTTAAGGATGCAGCAAGAAAAGCCAATCCCATTATCCTTGAACCGATGATGAAGGTTGCTGTTGTTGTTCCCGAAGAGTACATGGGCGATGTTATCGGTGACTTGAATGCACGCCGCGGTTTAATCGGCGGCTTTGAGGACAGAAGCGGTGTGAAACAAATCAATGCAAGAGTACCGCTTTCATGCATGTTCGGTTATGCGACCGACTTGCGTTCCAAGACACAGGGTAGAGGTAATTATTCCATGGAACCGGACGGTTATGAGCCCGCTCCGAAGTCCATAACGGAAGAAATTATCACAAAAAAGAGCAAGAATAACTAAATTTCCAAAAAAGTATTGAATTTTGGTTGAATTCTTGCTACAATAAGTTTAATGTTGTAAAAATTAATTTGAATTTTATTCAGGAGGTATTTTCCAATGGCAAAGGAAAAATTTAACAGATCCAAACCGCATGTTAACATCGGTACAATCGGTCACGTTGACCATGGTAAGACCACTCTTACCGCTGCTATCACCAAGACTCTCGCCATGAAGGGCTATGCTGAATTCGAATCATATGCAGATATTGATAAGGCTCCGGAAGAGAGAGAGCGTGGTATCACCATCAACACTGCTCACGTTGAGTATGAGACTGACACTCGTCACTATGCTCACGTTGACTGCCCCGGACACG
>JAFWGH010000006.1 GCA_017512465.1 Clostridia bacterium | reverse complement strand
GGTGGCGTTGCTACGTAACGCATTTAAATCGGGTGCGGGTGTCCCGCCCTCGGCTGGCTGCCGACTGTCGGCTGCCGACTGCTGAGCGTTAGCTCGACAAATCCTTTAGCCGAGCGAAGCGAACGCCAAGGTTCTGCCACATAGTGACAGGTTCTTATTTGTCGAAACGAAACAATGAGCTTAGAAGAAATTTTTGCAAAGTTAAAAGCACAGCGTGCACCGCAGCCGCAAGGGCAGGTAGAGTGGCTGATTGCGGGCTTGGGAAATCCCGGAAAAGAGTATGCCGCCACCCGCCACAACATCGGCTTTATCACGGTAGACAGATTGGCAGAGCAGGAAAAATTTGAGATTAAAAAAATCAAATTTAAATCCCTCATTGCCGATACGATGCTTGCAGGCAAGCGCTGTATTGTGATGAAGCCCTCCACTTTTATGAATAACAGCGGAGAGGCTGTGGGCGAGTGCGCGCGCTTTTATCATATTGAACCGCAAAAAATTCTTGTGATTTATGATGATATTAATTTTGAGCCGGGTGTCATGCGCATCCGCAAGCAGGGAAGCGACGGCGGGCACAACGGCATGAAAAGTATTATTTACCACTTAAATTCCAATGCGTTTGCGCGCATTCGCATGGGCGTGGGCGCCAAACCGCATCCCGATTATGATTTGGCGGACTGGGTGCTTTCCAAGTTTAGCGAAAAAGAAGTTAAAGCAATCGAACCTGCGATTGATGATGCATGCGAAGCCGTTCGCCTGATTGTCGGCGGCAATATTGATGAGGCGATGAACAAATATAACTGATGCGGAATTCGGAATTCGGGATTCGGAATTATAGGATGCAAAGCTTTGCTTTGCTTTTAAACTAAGGGGTCTCGAAAACTTAATACTGAACACTGAAAACTGAACACTGAAAACTGTGAACGAAGTGAACACATGTCTGCATTTTTAAAAGCATTATTACAATCCGAAGAAATCAGCTCTGTAATGCGTGATGTGGAGGCAAACACCCTCCCCCTCGCCGTTACAGGGCTTTCGGCGGTTACAAAAGCCGTGTTTATCGGTGCGGCTTGCGAGAGTGCCGGCAAAAAAGCACTCATTATCACCCACGAGGAAAGTGACGCTGTTAAGCTCAATGATGATTTAAATGCGCTTTTCGGCGGCTCTCATTTTATGCCCTCTAAGGATTTTTCACCGGCAGGCACCGAGGCGAGAAGCCGCGAATATGAGCGCAGGCGCTTGGGTGCCGCCGCGCGTATTCTCGAAGGCGATTACCGCTTTATGGTGCTTTCCATCGAGAGCGCGATGCAGCTGACCATTCCGCGGGGGGAATTAAAACAGCGCACCTTTAGGCTGCGCAAGGGCATGGAGATTGCCCAAAGTGTGCTGATGGAAAAGCTCCTCACGGCGGGTTATGTGCGCAGTGAAATGGTGGATGGTGTCGGCCAATTCTCCCGCCGCGGTGAAATTATTGACTTTTTCCCGCCGCAGATGGAAAACCCTGTCAGAGTGGATTTTTGGGGCGATACGATTGAGAATATGTATGCCTTTTCTCCGATTGACCAGCGCCGTAATGAAAGCCTTAGAGAGGTAAAGATTGTACCGGTACTGCAAACCCTCTTTCACGGCACCGAGGATTTTTGCGAGAAGCTGCGCGCGTATCTCAAAAAGATTTCACGCACCAAAAATGAAGCCGCGAAGCGCTCAATACGCGCGGATTTGGAGCGTGCCGAGGGCGGCTTAATGCCTGCCGATACCGACCGCTATTTTCCGCTCGCTTATGAAAAGAGCGAGAGTATATTTGAGTATTGTAAAGAGGATTTGCTCTTTATTTCGGAGAGTGTCAAAAGCGAAAAGCGCGTGAAGGATATCACCAAGCTTGTGCGCGAAGAGCTAAAGAGCCTCACCGAGAGCGGCGTGCTGGCAAAAGGGCTTGATACCTTCTATTTGAGCGCCGCAGACTTAGAGCAAAACATCCGCGCTATGCGCCCGCTATATGTGGATACCTTGCCGCGCGGCTCCTACCCGCTGCCGCTTAAAAAGCTGCATGCGCTCAGCGCGCATACGCTGGCGCTGTGGAAGGGCAGTATCGCCCAGCTTGAAGAAGATGTGGCGGCGATAGAGCCGGCGAAAAGCCGCTGTGTTGTAATGGCGGGCACTGCCAAAAATGCCAAGGCGCTGTATAACGATTTATTGTCCGACGGCTTAAATGCCGCCTATCTCGATGCCTTTCCCACGGCGTTTCCCGCCGGGGTGATTTGCGTGGTACCGGGTACCTTATCCTCCGGATTTTATTTTCCGCAGGCAAAGTTTTATTTGTATGCGCAGGGAACTGCGCCGGTTAAATCCAAGCGCGCGAAAAATCGCAGGCACAGGGCGGGCGATATTCATTCGCTCGAGGAAATCTATCCGGGCGATTATATTGTGCACAATATTCACGGCATCGGTATTTATGCCGGTGTTGTGCCGGTGACCAGCCAGGGGGTAACAAAGGATTATATCAAAATCTCCTATGCCAAAGGGGATGTGCTGTATGTGCCGGTAACACAACTCGATTTGGTTTCCAAATACATCGGCGGCGGGGAAAACAGCAGGGTGAAAATCAACACCCTGGGCTCCTCGGATTGGACAAAAACGAAGGCAAGGGCAAAAGCCGGCATTGTTAAAACCGCGCAAGAGCTTATTGCACTGTATGCGAAGCGCCAAACCATTCAAGGCTTCTCATTTATGGTGGATGAGGAATTGCAGCGCGATTTTGAAATGCGCTTTGCATATGAGGAAACCGCCGACCAAATGCGCTGTGTGAAAGAAATTAAAAAAGATATGGTGCAGCCGCACCCGATGGACAGACTTTTGTGCGGCGATGTCGGTTTCGGCAAAACAGAGGTCGCTTTGCGTGCCGCGTTTTTGGCAATGGCAAACGGAAAACAGGTTGCCATGCTCGTGCCGACAACCATCCTTGCCATGCAGCATTACGCCACCATCAGCGCACGCATGGAATCCTTCCCGCTTAAAATAGAAATGCTCTCGCGCTTTCGCTCACCCGCAGAGCAAAAAAGCATTAAAGAGCAGTTAAAGAAGGGCAGCATTGACATGGTGGTGGGTACACATAAGCTCATTGCCAAGGATATGGAATTTCGGGATTTGGGATTGCTCATTATTGATGAGGAGCAGCGCTTCGGCGTGGCGCAAAAAGAGAAAATTAAAGAAAAATTCCCGCAAGTAGATGTGCTTACCCTTTCCGCAACACCGATTCCGCGCACGCTGAGCATGTCGCTTTCGGGCATTCGCGATATGTCGCTCATAGAGGAAGCGCCGCTCGACAGGCAGCCGGTGCAAACCTTTGTGATGGAATATGATTTGGGTACCGTGTGCGAAGCTATGCGCAAGGAATTGCGCCGCGGCGGGCAGGTATACTATTTGCATAATAAAATTGAAGATATTGAAGCGGTGGCAGGGCGCATCCACGGCGAGCTGCCGGAGGCAAAAATCGGCATTGCTCACGGCTCCATGAGCGAGCGCCAAATCTCCGATATTTGGCAAAAGCTTTTAGAGGGTGAAATCGACATTTTGGTATGCACCACAATTATTGAAACCGGTATTGATGTGCCGAATGTAAACACCTTAGTGATTGAAAATGCCGACAGAATGGGACTTGCGCAGCTGCACCAAATCCGCGGCAGGGTAGGGCGTTCGAGCCGCAGGGCGAATGCCTATTTAACCTACCGCGCGGAGGATGTGCTCAGCGAGGTTGCCACCCGCCGCTTGGAAGCGGTCAGAGAGTTTACGGAATTCGGCGCAGGCTTTCGCATTGCCATGCGCGATTTGGAAATTCGCGGTGCCGGTAATGTGCTCGGCTCAAAGCAGCACGGGCAAATGGAGGCAGTCGGCTATGATACCTATGTAAAACTGCTCGGTGAAGCAATAGCCGAGCAGCGGGGTGAAGAGCTGCCCGAGAGTGAAGAAGAGTGCTTAGTGGATTTACCGATTACCGCACATATTTCCGAAAGCTACATTCCCTCGATATCACAGCGCATCGCCATGTACCGCCGCATTGCAGACATTCGCACGCAGGCGGATGCGGAGGATGTGCTCGATGAATTAAATGACCGCTTCGGCGCACCGCCGGCAACGGTCATGGGCTTAATCGATATCAGCTTAATGCGCGCCGTAGCAACAAAGGCGCATATCTATGAAATCACGCAAAACGGCTTGCAGGCAATTTTAAAACTGCGCGATTTGGATTTGGCAGTCATACCGAAACTGCAAAAGGGCTTAAAGCGTGTAATACAGCTCAATGCGAATAAAGATAAACCGTTTTTATCCATTAAGCTGCTCAAAGGGGATAAATTAACGGATATTGTCGGTAAAGCACTGACGATTATAAGTGAAAATGAGGAGCAAGAGCATGCCTAAATTTTTTTTGGAACAGCCCGTAGGGGAAACGGCGGTACTCACCGGAGAAACCGCGGCGCACATTGCCAAAAGCCTGCGCATGAAGGCGGGCGAGGAAGTGGTTTTGTGTGATGGAAAAGGCTATGATTACGGTTGTATTATTGAGAAAATCACGAAGGATGAAGTTTTTGTACGCTGTGCCTTTAAAACCCCGAGCGCAAGTGAAGCGGTGATATGGGTGGAGCTGTATCAAGGTCTGCCGAAGGGGGATAAGCTCTCGGATGTGGTGCGCAAATGCACCGAGCTCGGTGTGAGCGCCTTTCATCCGGTGTTAATGCACCGCAGTGTGGCAAAGCCCAATGCGAAAACCGCCGCAAAAAAGGTTGAGCGCTTGGCAAAAATTGCGCGCGAGGCGGCTGCGCAGTCGCGCCGCGGCATTATCCCGCAGGTGTTTGCGCCGGAGGATTATAAAAGCGCACTGCAAAAGAATCCATGCGATAAGACGATTTTGTTTTATGAAAACGGCGGCGAGAGCCTTCAAAACATTTTACGGCAGTATGCCGCCGAGCAGGTAAAAAGCGTGGCGCTCATTATCGGTCCGGAGGGCGGATTTGAACCCGAAGAAGTAGAATATGCCCGCTCTTTGGGCGCACAGGTTGCCACCCTCGGCAAGCGCATTTTGCGCACCGAAACCGCACCGGTTGCCGCGAGCGCAGCAGTGTTTTATGAACTCGACAAATAAGGATTTGTCGAGCTGTTCAAAGCGCGCTTTGAACAGCAGTTTGGAGTTTGAAGAGTGGAGTTTGGAGTTAAGGGAGGGCTCTGCCCTCACCCGATTTAAATGTGCGGCAAATGCCGCACTAATAAGGAATAGAGCGAACGACAAATAGGGCTCCCGAAAAGTATTGCGTAGCAAACTTTTTGGGAAGAGGACAAGCAAACGAAGCAATCTACAAAGGTTCTGCTTGCAAACCTTTGTCACTTGCGCAGTTTGGTTGGACGAGGGTGCGGGTGTCCCGCCCTCGGCTGGCTGCCGACTGCCGGCTGC
>JAFWGH010000086.1 GCA_017512465.1 Clostridia bacterium | reverse complement strand
GCAATATATCGATATAAATCTCTTGCAGAGATTTTCGATATATCATTACATGATTCGATATGTGCTGTGCACTCGATATGTCCCTGCGGGACAAGAGAAAAAACAAAGCGGAATATATTGATGGATATCAATATATTCCGCTTTTTCTTTAATACTTTTATACTTTTACCGATTTGCGTTTCATACCGGACACAATGTGCGCGATAGCGCCCTTAGTATCACTGCGGTATTTTTGTCCCTGTAAGTAGAGCTGCTCTACCTTTAAGCGGTTTAATTGTTTTACCGGCACTTGATACGGATTTTCGGAGAGTATGACCATATCGGCGATTTTACCCTTTTCGAGTGTGCCTCTTTGCTTCTCATCAAAAGTGAGGTAATAGCCGTTGTAGGTGCACATTCTCAGCGCATCATACACACTCACGGACTGCTCGGGCACAGAGTGATTGCATGCTTTATATATCCACATAATCGGGTCGGGGGAAGTACACGGACCGTCCGAGCCGGCACCCATGATAATGCCGCTATCCAAAAAGGTTTTAAGCGGATTGAGGCGGGCGCATCTGTCTTTGCCCAAAATGCTTTCGAGATAGGCATCGGGCTCCTGCCGCCAATCGATAAAAGCGGTTTGCACAGGCATAGCAATATGATAGTCCTTACAAATCCGAATCCCTTCGGCGGTGGGCAGGCAATCGTGAATAACGGCGTGGCGGTGGTCTTCACGCGGGTAATCCTCCAGTGCCGCTTTGAGCGCTCTTGTTGCCTGGTCAAAGGCTCTGTCTCCAATGGCGTGCATCTCAATCTGTAAGCCTGCGCGGTTGGCTTGCTTACAAAAGTCGATGACCTGCTCATCACTGTAATACAGCACACCGCTCTGCTCGGTACCCTCATAGGGTTCATTCATGGAGGCATCCATGGAACCGAAGCAGCCGTCTAACGCACAGGCAAAGCACCCGCCAATGCGTGGCAGACCGCGCTTGGTGGCATTTTTGACCTGCATGGTTTGCATGAATACACGCAGTTGCATACCGTTATCAAACCCTCTGCCGCACCAGCGCTCCATGTCGACATCCAAATCACCCGTAAAGCCGACACCGCTCACGGTGTGTATCATGCCGATACCCTTACTCGCCATAAAATCGGCGGCTTTTTTCATATTTTTAATTAAGTCCAAAATCGGAATGGAGTTGGTCACATAATCGCTCACGGCAAAAAATGCCTCTTGATTCATCTCGCCCGTATCGGGATGATAGCCCCTTAAAGCGCTGACTTTATTTTTGATTTTGTTGAGTAAAGCGGTGTTGACAACACAGGCGTGCCCGTCATACTTCACCATAAAAACAGGCTTATCGGGACACACACTGTCTAACTCCTCGCGCGTGACAAGCCTGCCCTCCTCCACCGAGTAGGGCGATGCACCGAAGGTGATGAGCAGCTTCTCTTTAGCGGTAGCGGCGTAATCCTTTAACCATGCTAAGATTTGCCGGTTGCTTGTCGCCTCCATCACATTTAAGCCTGCGTGGAAGGTTGCAAAGGAGGCAAAGTGAATGTGCGTATCCGCAAAAGAGGGAATGAGCGCCTTCTCGCCGAGCTCGATGCGTTCACACGCAGCATAATTGGAAGGAAGCTCATCGCCTACAAAGACAATTTTACCGTTTTTTTCCACTAAGTACCGCGCGGTGGTATTCTTTTCATCTAAAGTTAAAATCGTTCCGTGAAAAACCTTCATGATTACCTCCTTTGAAAAATAAGGATTTGTCGGGCTCTTTCGAGCCCGCAAATCCTTATTTGAGTGTGAAGTGTGAAGAGTGGAGATTGAAGTTGTGGGCGGGACACCCGCACCCGTTCCGCTATGCTCTGATACAATCTAAGTGCAAGTATTTAAAATAG
>JAFWGH010000085.1 GCA_017512465.1 Clostridia bacterium | reverse complement strand
TATTAAAGTGATGCTGTAATTCTCCCGGCTATTATAATAACACATTTTTCGTCACTATATTTATTATTTTATACAATAAATATTAATTAATATCGCTGCGCTTTTATAATTAGGCGCAGCGATAATACTTCTTATAATAAGCGGTTTTTCAATATCTCTATTTATTGAACATTTGAAAGTAATCTATTCGTGAAACAAATCTATTACTATTTTGCTTCGCAACAAAAAAATGGCGGAGAGTTGCCTCTCCGCCTGAATGTATGGAACTTGAATGATTAAATGTTTACATGATAGGGCTCATAAGTACCGTTTTGCCACATCTTAAGAAGGACAAGGTCGGTATTATCAACTCTACCGTCACCGTTTAAGTCACAAGCAAAAATCTGTGCATCCGTAAATGCATCTACACCGACATTTGCAATGACATTCGGAAGAATGGTCGCCAAATTGGCAGCTGCCTTTTCAGGTTTAAAGTTAGGACCACTGACAGCGGCATTATTAACATTACCGGAAACAACAATCGTAAATGTTGTTTCTACACCGGCAGGTGAAGTAACTTTCACTGTCCAGTCACTTCTTACCTTGGTTACACCGGCTTGCGCTTTACCTGCGGCATTATATACCGTAAAGGTCGGTGAACCGTTTTCGGAGCAGTAGGTGTTCCAATTGCCTTCGTCATCCTTTGTATAACGGCTGGTGTTCTTGGAGTACTCAAAGCCTGCATTAATGTCGTTTACATTCGTACCGTAAGCCACGATGATGTAATTGGAAGCATCAATAACTCTGGAGCCGCAAACCACTTTCTTACCAAAGTCATACGCCACGGAACCCTTCACAGTACCGGAAAGCGATGAAATGTACGGATGAGCTTCTAAGTAGTCAATAGCTGCCTGGAAGTTCGGAACATAAACATTGGTAATCTCAGCATTTAAACTTGAAATATCCGATGCTGTGTAATCCTTCGGAAGCAGTGAATACGGATCCTCAATAACGGTATTTGCAGTTGCGAGAGCTTTTTCATATGCATTCCAAGCTTCATCAGTGTAATACATATTATCGGTATAGGTTTCTTTTGCAGATGTGATTAATGCATACAAAGCAGAGCTGTCAAGACCTTGCGGCAATGCAATCAGCTGATTGAGAGCGGTCAAGATATTGCTTCTGGCATCTGCATAATCGGATACCTTCGGAGCACTTGTGCCGTCTAAACCGGTACCATCGATAACCTGCTTTGCTTCATCAAGAGCCTTCAAAATTGCCTCTGTGGAAGCAGGTGTGTACTTGGTTGCATTGTAATCGGAGCGTCTGGCGTTAAACTCATTATAAATGGTATTGAGATTGCCTTGTGCAGCTGTCTTGGATACTTCTGTAGCAGCATCCGGGAAGAGCACATTGGACTTCGCCATTGCTTCATTGTAACGAAGTGCTTCGGTAACCTTTACGGAAGACTTCTCTTTCTTTTGTAAGTAATCTCTTACAGTATCCAAGCTCTTGGAATATCTTGCATAACCAACGGTTGCATAGTCCCACATGGTGTACTTCGGTCTGATGTTTTCGGCAGCATCACCATCGGCATATTCAACAATTCTTGCTTTCAAGAGTGCTGTATAGTCTGCAGTGGAGGACTCGGCAAGCGCCTCATAAGCATTCTTCAAAGCCTCAGCTTCCGCTTCAAACGCTGTTGTGAGTGCTGCAGGAGTTGTTGCGGTTGCGCCGGGGTTGTTGAGCATTACTTCTGCTCTATTCAACTCGGCAGCAAAGGCATTCCAAAGTGAAGTGTTGGTGAAGTCGGCAGCTTGGAGATCCAAACCGGTATATTCGGAAACCAGATCTTCTAAGCCGGCATCATCAAAGATAACCCACTTGGAGGCGATACCTACATTGCCGCTGTAAGAAGCATCTGCATTGTCAGTATCAATTGTTTTTAAATTATAAGTAATGTTATAGGAGCCTGCATAATCCGCAATATCCACACCGGAGGGAACCGAAACGGAGAAGGGATTAAACTGAGTTGCCGCTGTGGTTTCGGGAGTACCGGAACCGGTAGCGGAGAACTTGAAGCCCGCATTGGTCAGTGCTGTCGGGAATACGGAATCCTCTGCTGAACCGGAATAAGTAGCCGAAGCATTGTTGGTGCTGTAGTAACCTACCGCTTTGTTGAACATGGAAGGTGTACCGTAAATCACCTGCGGCACCTTAACCGTTACGGAATTGGATGTACCGCTGCTCATTGCGGGATTACCATAGTATACATAGATTCTGGATTGCTGTGTTGCACCATAGTTACGACCGACTTCGTCAGACATACTGAAGTTTACACAGAATACCAGCATGGAGTTGGAGCTTGCTGTACCGGAAATCGCAAACGCAGCAGAATCCGCAGAGTTGATAACCGTTTCGGGTGTGTAAGTCACCTTAACGCTGCTTTGGTTTTCGCAGGTAATGCTCCAAACTTTCAGCTTATACGGCTCATATTGAATTTCATTACCGGTGTTGGAGTGATAACCGCCGTTGATACCCTTAGAGGTATTTTCAACCTTCAAATAGTAACCGCTCGGTACTGTTGAGGAGGAACCGGAAATGTACGGCTGAATGGACGGATAAACAGTAGTATCACCGGAAGTTACGGCATTTGCCAGTGAGATATCCGCTTCACCTCTTGTTTGAGGAGTGGAAAGACCCATCATGGTAGATACTAATTTCAAAGCCGGATAAATATGGTAGTTAATATTAATTTGTTGTAATATTTTCTCTAAAATATTACCTAAGTTTTCATTGGTAATAAGTGCATCCAAGGAGCCTGTTTTGGAAGTCCATGTTTGCGGGAAGAGAACATTGATGATACGAATAATTTCGTAAGAAACAAGGTTCGGGAACAACGGTGTGGTCATTTCCGTGTTGGAGGAATTGGGAATTAAAATCTTCAGCAAGTCGCCGACGCTTAATTCCTCAACACAGTTGAACAAGTGGTCTACTAACTTCTTAGAGGTATTATAAGAGCTCGGAAGCACACCTTGCGGTAAAATACCTGTTGCATTTCTCGCACCGCTGGGGCTTGCACCTTCCACATAATTACCGGAAGTATTCAGCGAGAAGATAATTCTGTCAACCGCTGTGTAAACGGTATCGGAATTGCTGATAGTGCCGAGCGCACCTTCATTAAGAGTACCCGCTTTTGCAACGGTATTCATGAAGTACTTCACAATATCCTTAAGCACTGCATCCAAATTGGTCTTATTGGAGAAGGTTACCGGGAAATAACCGGAAGTAAACTTCGCAATAATCTGAGCGCCCATGGATTTGTAAAGACTCTTACAATAAGTCTCTGTGTACTTGGAAGTGATATGTGTGCCGCTTTCATCGTAGGTATACAAATCGGTAAGTACACTTTCAGGCAGATAGTAGGAGAAGAATTCATTGAGTGCAACAACAGCAAGCTTGCAAATGTTACCATCAATAATATCTTGCTTTTCAACCTTGATGCCCGGGAAGAACATCTTCAACATTGCATCTGCAAGAACCATTGCATAGGTCTTTGTCGGGTTGGTTAAAGCAGCCGCTTCTTCATCGGTAAATGTGCCGCCGTTATTAAGTTTAATATCGGCATACTGTGCAGCCTTAGCGATGTTGGCATTGAGTGTGGACAAAGAATTGGTGGAATTGTCTTTTGTCCAGCCGCCCTTGAAAGATTTAAACTCGGGAATCACTTTGGATACAACTTCGCCTACCAAATTATTTAAGTGATAAACGATGTAAGTGGAAGCATTGCCGGGAACAAACTTATCGCCCATACCGTCTGCCTTCCAATCCCAGTTGATTTCGGTGATGCCATCCAGCTTAATAAACGGATACTGCGTTTCGAAATCAGGCATAGCATTCAAAATCATATCTTTGAACTGCCATGTGTCTGCCTGAAGGTTTTTGACAAGCCATTTTGTCAAAACTCTGACAATCTTATCGATTGTGGAGTAGATTGAATCGGAGGATTCGAAGGTATAGCCTTCCAGCATTTCGAGACCCAGACCGTTAATCAATTCCGTTACCATTTGAGCGATGTTGGCATCAAAACTTGCATTTGCATCTTGGAATAAGGTTTTCTTTAAGAAGCCAACGATATCATTGGTAATGTCTTTTACATTACTCGGAATGAAACCGTTTACAACTGAACCGGGGTTCAGCTGACCGCTGCCGGTACCCAAGCCTTTTCTGACAAGCTTACCGATTGCCGGATAGTTATCACCATCGCTCAAGAAAGAAACAAGAGCGGTGATAAAACGCACGTCACTCGCGGAAGTCTTACCGTCTCTCGATGTGGATGTGCTGAATGCACTGAAATCAAGGTCGGCAATTTCACCCAGGAATGAACTTGCTTTTTCTTTCAATCCGTTGAGGTCAATAATGGTTCTGTTGATACCATTAATGTCCTTCGCATTGATTTGGATTCTCAAACCGGAAGTAAGAGGAATCGTCATTACCGGGATGTTCGCATTTGCGAGTGTCTTGTCGGCGAAATCGAGGATGATGGATGCATACTGCTCATTGGTCAGTTCGTATTCATCAACCGCATTCATCTTGCCGGAAAGAGCTGAGCCGGTGTAAAGGTTTTTAACATTTGTTGCACTCGCAGTGAGACCTACGCTTGCTGCCGAAAGCAGCATCACGAGAGCCAAGACAAGTGCCAAAACTTTTCTACACTTTTTCATGTCTTTCAACCTCCATACATAAAGTGTTATTCAATAGCTTTTTGGGTATAATTCACCCATTACTACCTATGCTTATATTACTCTAATAATATATAGTTGTCAATACCTTACATTTTTTTCGTAAATAGTGATAGTTTTTTAGCTATTTTTTAGTAAAAATGACAGTTTGAATTTTCGTTATTTTTTACAAAGTTTTTAGCGTTTATTATAACAAATTGCACAATGTAAAATGATAAAAAGCTGCAAAATGAATATGGCGTATTCCTCTATCATATTATACTTGTATATCTTTTGAATTTTTGATACTATATTTTTATTGGCGAAAGGAGAATAGAAATGCAATTTAAGGATTTTCTGATTTTTCTCGGCGAGGAATTTGAGTTTGATACACAAGGAATTACCGAAAACACAACCTTTGCCGACATTGGTTTTGATGAGTTTGATTTAATCGAGCTTGTTATGAGTGTAGAAGATGAATATGCCATCGAAGTACCGGATGAAGCATTGGCGGGCTTTAAAACAGTTGGAGACTTTTCCGCTTTTGTTTGCAAAAAAACAGAATAGGATTGAATTTTCAATTTAATTATACTATAATTAATACATTATTGTATTGTGGAGGAAAAAATGGCGAAGGAAAAGAAGGTTGAATCCATTACCTCAATGGATGAAGATTTTGCAAAATGGTATACGGATGTTGTCAAAAAAGCCGAATTGATTGATTATTCCGGTGTCAAAGGCTGTATGGTCATTCGTCCCTACGGCTATGCGATTTGGGAAAACATTCAAAAAGACATGGACAGGCGCTTTAAAGAAACCGGACACGAAAATGTTTATATGCCCTTATTGATTCCGGAAAGCTTATTAAATAAGGAAAAAAATCATGTAGAAGGCTTTGCGCCCGAGGTGGCTTGGGTTACCATCGGCGGTTCCGAAAAACTCAGTGAAAGGCTTGCTATCCGCCCGACATCGGAAGTGTTATTTTGCGAGCACTATGCCAAAGTGATTAATTCTTACAGAGATTTACCGAAATTATATAATCAGTGGTGCTCTGTTATGCGTTGGGAAAAAACCACAAGGCCTTTCCTGCGCTCTTCCGAATTCCTGTGGCAGGAAGGTCACACAATGCATGAAACCGCGGAGGATGCCAAGGAAGAAACCATGCGCATGCTTAAGGTTTACGAAGATTTTTATAAGGAGACATTGGCGATTCCGGCGATTACCGGTAAAAAGACGGAAAAAGAAAAGTTTGCCGGCGCTATCTCTACATATACAATTGAGCCGATGATGCATAACGGTGTTGCCCTGCAGGGCGGTACCTCTCACTATTTCGGTAACGGTTTTGCTAAGGCATTCGGTATTCAGTTTACCGACAGAGATAACAAGCTGCAAAATCCGCACCAAACCTCGTGGGGTGTATCCACAAGAATGATTGGTGCCATTATTATGGTGCACGGCGATGATAACGGTTTGGTTTTACCGCCGAAAATTGCTCCGATTCAAGTGGTCATTGTTCCGATAGCCGCACATAAGGGCGGTGTGCTGGAAAAAGCACATGAAATCGAAGCCGCTTTAAAGGCTAAGGGCATTCGTGTTAAGGTGGATGAGAGTGATAACTCCCCCGGTTGGAAATTTGCCGAATATGAAATGAAGGGTGTGCCGGTGCGCTTGGAAATCGGTCCGAAGGATATCGAAAAAGAGCAGTGTGTACTCGTGCGCCGCGACAATCGAGAAAAGGTCTTTACTCCCCTTGCCGATTTGGAAAGCACCGTGGAAAGCACTTTAGAAGCAGTGCATGATGGCTTGTATCAAAAAGCACTCGATAATCTGAAAGAAAAAACGCACACGGCGCTGACCTATGAGCAGTTTTTAGAGATATCCGAAAACAAGGGCGGATTTATCAAAGCCATGTGGTGCGGAGACAGCGCATGCGAAGATAAAATCAAGGATGAAACCGGCGGTGTGAAATCGCGCTGTATCCCCTTTGAAGAGGAAATACTTGCCGATACCTGTGTATGCTGTGGGAAGCCTGCAAAGCACATGGTCTATTGGGGAAAACAGTATTAAAAAAAGAGCGCTTGGCGCTCTTTTTTAGAATTTAGAGAACTAAATTCTTGTTTAGCGCACTATGTGCGCTAAAAGTTTGAAGTGTGAAGAGTGGAGAGTGAAGTTAAGGGAGGGCTTCGCCCTCACCCAATTGTAAGTGCCGCAAGCGGCACAGTTATGGCTTTCTAATCGGGTGCGGGTGTCCCGCCATCAACTCCAAACTCCACTCTCCAAAATCCAAACTGGTAAATTCTGATTTATCTGCCTAAGGGCAGATAAATCAGAATTTATTCAAAAAGTTTCATGAAACAATTCGGATAAAGGAAAAATATACAACTACTATTAAATACTATTAAATACTACAAAATAATACATGGTGATAAAGTATAGCTATAAATGTGCAAAACCATGTTGAAAATATTTAAAATCATTTGTTTTAAATTGTGAAAAGTTACAATTTTTTATTTTTCGGTGCATTGTTTCACGGTTATTAACAAAAGTGTTACACACTTATCAACATTTTCAACAAGTTTTCAACACACAATATGCAAGTGTTTATACCTTTACATTATGCTTTTTTTAACGCAGATGAATAATAATACTTAATATTGAAAGGAATTTTGCTATGAAAAAGAGAATTATTATCATTCTTCTTTTATTGGTTTTGCTTATTCCCCTGCCCATACATGCGAAAGACGGCGGTTCTTTTTCTATGAAATCTCTTACTTATGAAATTATACATTACCATAAAATTGCCGAGAATAATGCTAATCACAATGCGTT
>JAFWGH010000084.1 GCA_017512465.1 Clostridia bacterium | reverse complement strand
TAGCAACGCCACCAATCGCTAACTGCTGACCGCTGACCGCTGACTGCACAAATAAGGATTTGCGAGCCCGCAAGGGGCTCGACAAATCCTTATTTGTTATTCCATATTTCTGATTTTATTCTTATCTTTTACCCAATTTACCTTGTTTTCCTGCCTGTTTCTGGCGATAGCAAGAGTATAATCCGGTACATCTTCATAAATTGTCGAACCGGCGGCGGTATAGGCATATTTTCCGAGCTTGACCGGCGAGATTAAGTTGGTGTTGCAGCCGATAAAGGTGCCGTCTCCAATCACGGTGCGGTGCTTTTCTTGACCGTCGAAGTTTACGGTCACGCAGCCGCAGCCCATATTGATATTTTTACCGAGGTCACTGTCACCGACATAGGTCAAGTGGCTCACCTTTGTGCCGTTATCAATCGTAGAATTTTTAATTTCCACAAAGTTGCCGATATGCACCTCTTTACCGATTTTAGAACCGGGTCTGACATGTACAAAGGGACCGAGGTCACAGCCGGAGCCGATTTTGCTTTGCTCCGCGACCACATTATCGAGCACCACATCATTGCCCACTGACGTATCGGTGAGATAGGAGTTCGGACCGATAATGCAGTTTTTGCCGATTTTGGTTTCGCCGAGCAGCACGGTACCGGGCAAAATTCTGGTATCATTGCCGATTACCACATCGGGACCGATGATAATGCCCTCGGAGCAGGGAATATCCACGCCCGCGAGCATTTGCTCTTGCAGGAATTTGTATCTTAACTTATCGTTTAAATCCAATAACTGGATTCTGTCATTCGCACCCAAAACCACATCGGGATTTTGCGCGGTGAAAGCAGAGGTGCGCAAGCCGTTTCGAATCGCAATCTCAATACAGTCCGTTAAATAATACTCATGCTGCTTATTTTTGTTGGTAATCTTGCTTAAAGAATCCAACAGTACATCGGTTTTAAACCAGTAGGCACCGGAGTTTACTTCACTGACCGCGCGCTGTTTTTCATTCGCATCTTTTTCCTCCACAATCTCTTTTAAGAAACCGCCGGCATCTCTGATAATTCTGCCGTAGCCGAAAGGATTCTCCACATTTGCGGAAATAACGGTCACGGCGTTTTCATGCCTTTGATGATATGAGAGCGCATTTTGAATAGTGTCGCCATCCATCAGCGGACAGTCACCGTTTAAAATCAGGGTGTTGCCGCCCTTAAAGTTTTCAATAAAATCTACCGCCTGCATCACGGCATGGCCGGTGCCCAGGCGCTCCGCCTGAAAAGCAGTCTTTGTTTTGCCTGCCAAATGTGCTTCTAACATTTCATGCAAATGGCCGGTCACCACGCAGATATCATCAATTTTGGCATCCTTCGCGGCATCAATCGCCCAATCAATCATGGGTTTAAACAAAACCTCGCACAAGGCCTTTGGTTTGTTGGATTTCATTCTTTTTCCCTGCCCGCCGGCAAGGATCACTGCACAATTATGCATTTTTTACACCTCTGTATTTATGATTTTTCAAATATAATGTTAATGAATCCGCTTGGTGGGTTTTGCGGTAGTGCACTGTGAATTTGCACCAATTTTGCGGCGAAAAAGGCTAAGCAATACTTTGTGTGCCGCGAGTCTTTCCGACACAAAAGTGTTGTAAACTTTTCAAATTCACAGCATCCCAATAGTCTTTTTAATTGAAGGCTCTTGGGTGGGTTTTGCGGTAGTGCACTGTGAATTCACACCGATTTTGCGGCGAAAAAGGCGAAGGAATACTTTGTGTATTGCGAGACTTTTTCGCCGCAAAAGCGGTGTGAAAGCATAGCGCAATCCCGTAAAAACCATCCCAATAGACTTCAATTTTGTATATTATGGTTATATTATGACTTATTTTCTGCCATTTTGCAAGTAAAATTTGGTGAAAATCTCTATTGCTTAATCCAGTTAATTAATATAAAATATATGAGTGCCACAATATGTGGCTATAAATTGGTAATAATTTATATATAAAGTATATGGAGGAAATGTTCATGGCAAAGAAATACTGCTACCTTTTTTCGGAAGGTAATGCCAACATGAGAGAGCTGCTTGGCGGTAAAGGTGCAAACCTTGCCGAAATGACCAATATCGGTCTTCCGGTGCCCCAGGGTTTCACCATCACAACCGAAGCGTGCACTCAGTATTATGAAGACGGCAGACAAATCAATCCCGACATCATGGCGGAGATTGAAGAGTACATTGTCAAAATGGAAGAAATCAACGGTAAAAAGTTTGGCGATAAAGAGAATCCGCTTCTCGTTTCCGTTCGTTCCGGCGCAAGAGCTTCCATGCCCGGTATGATGGATACCATCCTCAACCTCGGCTTAAACGAAGAGGTTGTCAATGTAATGGCAGAGAAATCCAACAACCCGCGCTGGGCTTGGGACTGCTACAGAAGATTTATTCAAATGTATTCCGATGTTGTTATGGAAGTCGGTAAAAAATATTTCGAAGAGCTTATCGATGAGATGAAGGCGAAAAAAGGCGTTACGCAAGACGTTGACCTGACCGCCGAGGACCTCAAAGAATTGGCTTCTCAGTTTAAGGCTGAATACAAAGCAAAAATCGGTGCAGACTTCCCGACCGATCCGAAAGAGCAGCTTATGGGTGCCGTGAAGGCAGTATTCCGCTCTTGGGACAACCCGCGTGCCAATGTATATCGCCGTGACAACGATATTCCCTACTCTTGGGGTACCGCTGTTAATGTGCAGGCAATGGCTTTCGGTAACATGGGCGATGATTGCGGTACAGGCGTTGCCTTCACCCGTGACCCGGCTACCGGTAGTAAGGGCTTGTTCGGTGAGTTCTTGACCAACGCACAGGGCGAAGATGTGGTTGCCGGCGTGCGTACACCGATGCACATTAGCGAAATGGAACAGAAGTTCCCCGAAGCTTTTGCAGAGTTCACTAAAGTTTGCGCTCTGCTTGAAAAGCACTACAGAGATATGCAGGATATGGAATTTACCGTGGAACACGGCAAGCTCTATATGCTCCAAACCCGTAACGGTAAGAGAACCGCACAGGCTGCGCTTCAAATCGCATGTGATCTTGTAGACGAAGGCATGAGAAGCGAAGAAGAAGCGGTTGCCATGATTGACCCGCGTAACCTCGATACCCTCCTTCACCCGCAGTTTGATGCTGCCGCATTAAAGGCTGCCACACCGCTCGGTAAGGGCTTGGGTGCTTCCCCCGGCGCTGCTTGCGGTAAGGTTGTGTTTACTGCAGACGATGCAGTAGAGTGGAATGCACGCGGTGAAAAGGTTGTGCTTGTCAGACTCGAGACTTCTCCGGAAGATATCACCGGCATGAAGGCTTCTCAGGGTATTCTCACCGTGCGCGGCGGTATGACCTCTCACGCAGCGGTTGTTGCCCGCGGTATGGGTACTTGCTGTGTATCCGGCTGTTCCGACATTGTGATGAACGAGGAAAACAAACAATTCACCCTTGCCGGCAAGACCTTTAATGAAGGCGACTTCATTTCGATTGACGGTTCCACCGGTAATATCTATGATGGTATTATTGCCACCAAGGATGCCGAGATTGCAGGCACCTTCGGCAGAATCATGGGTTGGGCAGATAAATACAGAACCCTTAAAGTGCGCACCAATGCCGACACACCGGCAGATGCGAAAAAGGCAAGAGAGCTTGGCGCTGAGGGTATCGGTCTTTGCCGTACCGAGCACATGTTCTTTGAAGAGGACAGAATTGCCGCATTCCGTGAAATGATTTGCTCCACTAAGGTAGAAGACAGAGAGGCTGCTCTCGAAAAGATTCTTCCCTACCAGCAGAGCGACTTTGAAAAGCTTTACGAAGCGCTTGAAGGTTATCCGGTAACCATTCGTTTCCTTGACCCGCCGCTTCACGAGTTTGTCCCCACCGAGCAAGCCGATATCGAGAAGCTCGCTGCCGCTAAGAACAAGAGCGTGGCAGACATCAAAGCAATCATCGATGCGCTTCACGAGTTTAACCCGATGATGGGTCACAGAGGTTTGAGACTTGCCGTTACCTATCCGGAAATTGCCAAGATGCAGACCAAAGCAGTTATCCGCGCGGCTATCAATGTGAAGAAAGCACATCCGGATTGGGATATGGATCCCGAAATCATGATTCCGTTGTCCTGCGACAGCAAGGAATTGAAATATGTTAAGGACCTCGTTGTGGCCACTGCCGATGCAGAGATTGCAGCAGCAGGCATCGACATGAAGTATGAAGTCGGCACCATGATTGAAATCCCGCGTGCCGCGCTGACAGCCGATAAAATCGCTGAGCAGGCAGACTTCTTCTGCTTCGGTACCAACGATCTTACACAGATGACTTACGGCTTCAGCCGTGACGATGCCGGCAAGTTCCTCGAAGCTTACTATGATACCAAAATCTTCGAGAATGACCCGTTTGCAAAGCTTGACCAAACCGGCGTTGGTAAGTTAATGGAAATGGCTGTAAATATGGGTAAAAAGGTGCGCCCTGACCTCCACTGCGGTATCTGCGGTGAGCACGGCGGCGACCCGAGCAGCGTTGAGTTCTGCCACAAGATTGGTTTGGACTATGTTTCCTGCTCCCCGTTCCGTGTGCCGATTGCAAGACTTGCAGCAGCACAGGCAGCGATAGGCGAAAAACGCTAATCACGCACATGCGAAGCGAACATAAATAATTAAAAACCTTATAGATAGGCACATCTTAGCTGATGTGCCTATTTTTTATTTAACTTCTCTATCTTTGGATAGAGGAGTTTTTTGTTGTTAAATAGCACAAATCAAAACATCCGAAATTGTTCAATGCTACAAAAAATCGAAATTTTAAAAAAAGTTTCAAAAAACTTTTGCCAAAAAGGCGTTTTCGTCGGCTACTCTTTGAGGAATGTTTTTCTCAACACAACTCAACAACTGAATACACATTCATCAGATACGTTCCTGAACGGAGGGCAACCTCAGCCGAATGAAAGTGCGCCAAAACCCATCTGCCATATATGGTTATCACGGAAAGCAAGATGGCGAGCGATTCCGAACTCTTTTGAAATATCCGCTTGCTACGGATAAGGCGATAAAACGTTCAGGTATAATGATACATCTCTACGGAGCTGGCGGAGTACCCGGCAGTGGTGAAATTCCAATGGAATTGGTTCGCAACCAATCGTCTGATGATTTCCCATTGCGTATGGGGTGTCGAGGACAAATAATACGCAAAACCAAAGTGCAAAATCAGTTACTGTTTTTGCACTTTGGTTTAAATAAATATAATATTGGAGGAATAATAAAATGAACCAAAATATTACAGGAGAAATCCAAGAACTTGATATTTCGCTTATAGATGCATTCCCAAATCATCCTTTTAAAGTTGTTGATGACGAAAAAATGATTGAACTAACTGAAAGCATTGAAAACAACGGTCTATTGTTACCCATACTTGTTAGACCAAAAAAAGGAGGCAGATATGAGATAATCTCCGGACATAGGCGCTTAAGGGCAAGCGAACTTGCAGAAAAGAAGACAATAAAAGCTATAGTCTGCGATTACGATGATTTAAGTGCTGCCATCGTCATGGTTGAAAGCAATATTAATCAAAGAGAGAATATGCTACCAAGCGAAAAGGCGTTTGCATATAAAATCCTTTATGATGCCATGAAACATCAAGGGAAACAGATAGAAATAACTTCGACACCACTGGTGTCGAAGTTACGATCAAACGAAGAACTCGCATATCAAGTAGGCGAAAGTAGAGAACAAATCCGCAGATACATCCGCCTAACAAAACTTGTTCCCGAACTACTTGAATATATGGACAAAGGCAAAATGGCACTTCGTCCGGCTGTTGAACTGTCATATTTGGACGAAGATTTCCAAAGAGATATCGTAGACTTTATTGATGAAAATGAATCGACGCCTTCTGTTTTACAGAGTCGGTGACTTTTATGAAGTAATGGGCGAAAACGCCAAAGTTGCTGCAAAAGAACTTGACCTTGTTTTAACAGGCAGAACCGCAAACAACCAAACAGGTGAACGCACACCAATGGTCGGAGTGCCGGCACATACTCTTGACAGTTATATTTCTCGGTTGGTTGCAATTCTATACCATTTTTACTTGTTCCAAACTCAATGTCCAATAAAAAAATATCGTACTCATTCAAATAAGTTGAGGAATAAGATTTCGCATTTGATTGAGATGAGAGAAGACGGAGATATTGAGCGAGAATACTTTCGCTCAAAAAAAACCGAATATGAATTAAAGTTGACTATCCTCTCAAAAGAAATCTATGACCTTTCTCAAACTCCTGTGAGTGAAATCAAGCAAGATTTTATTGGAAGAATTGAGGATTTAGAAAAGCAACTCTCCTCATATACGCCACCTGAATCTTTGGTTATTCCGGACAGCGTTGTAGAAGCCTTCATTGAAAAAATATGGATTTCTAAAGATGAATTCCGTTGGTACCTGCGAACCAATAAAGAAGAAAAAGATGAGGAACCCGAACATATCAAAATAGCATCTTTTAAACTAACGCTAAAAGATGCCCAAGACTATGTTTACAGTTTTTCAAACCGGCGAAGAATCTTTAATTGGTATGATTTGAATGTGAGTGTTTGGATTTAAAACCAACAACACCCCGCCACTTTTTGTGGTGGGGTGTTATTACAAATAATTGACACATTAAATAATAGTATTTGTGACACAACACCAAAATGATGTTTTAAAGATTTATTAAGGATAGATAAATATGAAAGCGAGAAATGCCTCAGGAATAATCCTGAGGCATTAAGTGCTTACTACATGATTATTTAGTAAATTCAGTATTGTTGCACTTAGGGCAAGGGGGGAGAGTATCAGTGTTATCGTCAAGAGTAACGATTTGACCACACTCGGTACATTCATAATCTCCCTTACCCGGCTTTTGACCAGTATGATAAGTCATAGTATTCCTCCTTTCTTATCAAGTTATCACCAAATCATAGTTTAATTAGGTGTGGATCTTCTGTGCCCTTTTACAGAAGTGCCATCAGCCTTTTTGTACGGTTTCACAGGAACAATTTTCTTCTGCTGTTTCCCCGTATGGCTTCTTTTTGTTTTAGCCATAATAGGACCCTTCCTTTCTGACGGAGCATAAAATCCAACTTGACATAGAAAGATAATTATGATAATATGCGATTATAGGTAGCATATTACGGGTCAAACCGTCGTATTCCCTATTTATAGCGACAACTTGGCGGAGTTGTCGTTATTTTTATTGAAACTTTGGTATCTCTCCAAAGGCTCCATGTAGATATTTATACTCAATATCATCATTAGATCTGGTTCCAGAAAACTTTGATAAGCGCTTTATGCTGCTTTCTCCATAGTTGTTTTTATGTAGGAACCAAACTTGATCTCTCCGGACATTTTCTTTTAACAAATACACTTCATGACTACTGCAAATCAGTTGTGCATTTAAAGAATTTGTGTCAGAAGAATTGAATAATTCAACTATTAACTTGGTTAGGATGGGGTGCAATCCGCTTTCTATCTCGTCAATAAAAATTGTTCCTCCTGTAGACAAAGCTTTAAAAATTGCAGGTAATGCACCGAATAGTTTTATTGTACCGTTTGATTCAAATTGCAGAAAAGGTAATGTTTCCTCGCGAAATAATTTCTCATCTTTATAAACATCATGCACTGATTCAATATCAACATTAAGATTCTTAATTACGAATTTTCTTGATTCAAAATCACTGCTCAGCTTTATTTTCTTATTAACCTCTTCTTTCTCAAGAGACACATTTAACTTTTTTATTGTACTGTCTGCCATTCGTATAAAACGTGTATAGAGATCAAGCTCATCCTCTGTAATATCTTCAAAATACTGATTATTGATTTGACCAGTCATATTAATAACTATGATCTCAGTTATCGCTTTGTAAATCCTAACTGCCAGGCTATTATTTAAAAACATCGCCATTGATAAGCACAAAACATTTTCTTTGACAGTAGATCTAAAAAGCTCAAAGGATTTTAAGTCGCTTTTTAATAAAATATCTTCAAAATGGGGGGATTTTCTGTCTATAAGTATCTCTGTACGCTTATATTTTTTTAATAATTTTTCGCTAATTATTCTTTGATCAAGAACCTGAAAAGAATAAGTGTAGCATGTGCCATCAATGCTAATAATAATCTCGTATTCAGTAGGGAGAGAGCGAAACTCTTCTTTGAACCTGAAATAATCTCTTTGGCTTGTAACTTCATAATCAATATTTGAACTTTCCAATATTTGCTGATTATTTGTCGCAATAATGGGAGAGAGTGCTAAGATATGCTGCATGCTTAACAATGCTTTAAAAATATGGCTCTTTCCTGTTCCGTTAAAGCCATAAATATAATTGACATAATTATACTTTTTTCCGGCTTCTTCAAAAGTAGTGTTTTTGACTTGTTCTTTTTTTGAAGTATCACATAAGGTTGTAAGTCCAACCTTTTCTGAAAAAGGACCATAGTTTGTTACCGAAAATGCCACTAACATACTTTTTTCTCCATTCACTTTTCTTTGATTATATTAGCACATCAGTTAAATTTTGTCAACGAGTAAATTGCAAAATTTGTATTTTTTTTACATTTTTTTAAATTAACAAACAAAAATTTCGATTTTTTAGTAATCATTTTTTCGTTTTATGACAATAATTTTAAATAATGAATTGCGAATAATAGGTTTATTTGACTATAACTGTCGTTTTTCTATACCATATAACACCACTAAAAAATAAACATTTATTTTTTATAAAATACAATTAAATATGCGGCATTTTAGATATTGAATATCTATAATATTTAACACAGGTAGCGATTAACAACAAATAATGACTTAATAGCATTAAAGCATTTTCTTTGAGGTATCCCATAAATTGTGCTATACGGTTATACAGTGGAATACTCACGAGCAATGTGTATGTAGTCTTTACATCCTTCTGCTTTAAAAATTTCTATATTTTTTGTTTGCAGAGTTTTCATCGTATTCCACCAATATTTTTTATAAATCAATCAAATTGCAGAGCTTACGCTCACAAAATCTAACGCACCGAAACATCTGTACGTCAACTCTCCCAAACACAACGTGCATAGTGGATTGATTTAAAAATAGCCTGTATACCTAGGCAAAAAATTCATTTGTAAAATCATCTGTCGCTATTTTAGAAAGGAAATGAATTATAATGGCAAAGATAAGATACAGTAGTAAAGAAAAAGTAATTGAAGAATCTGACTCTTTTATTAAATTTGTATCAGAAAACGATCTCATAGTAGAAGATAAAATAATTCTATTAACAAAAGAAAATGCAAAAATCGTTGAAAAACTCATTCGTAATGATGACGACTACTTTCCATTCTCTCAAAAAATCTTTGATTATTATGGATTAGATCAAGTAAAGAATAATTCTAACAAAGCGCTTTTTGCCGTTATCAGGGAAATAGACCGTGATAATAGCACTAATGTTTGGCGGTATAAAACGAATAGAGATAGTTTTTATAAAATGGTCTCATATATAACTGCTCCTGAAAATGACTTCTTTGTTAAATTAGAGAAAGGAGAAACTGAACTCCCAGATAGTATTAATCAATGCGGATCAGGTTTAAAAAGTTTATCCAGCAAAGTATGCAAATACCTTTGTGATTTTGCTTTTAAAAAGGATAACTATTATATTAATGATTCCATAGTTAGACGAATGCTTCTATTTTACTTGGACTATTATAATATTGAACATTCAGAATTAAAAAGCAGCTGCCAGGTTGATCAATTAGACTATAAAACGCTTCATAACTGGCTATTACAATTACATAGCGCAAGAAACACAAAATATAATGATGAAATCACAAAAAGCGAACTCGATCATATTCTTTGGTATTGTTATAAATCTTTTGACTTATAAAAAGTTTAAACGTTATTATTTTAAATTTCATTTACATATAATGTGCCACCGTGCGCGGTTATTTACTAAGCGCTTGACAGCACAGGCAGCAATTAACAATAAATAATCTGTTTACGGAAAAATGTTCAGGCACGGTTTTCACCGTGCCTGTTTTTATTAATGTCTTTAGACTGTTCCGCCGCGCGGAACAAACAACCACCCGCTATGCGGGTGTGCAACAAATGTTATACATAGTAAACGCTTTGAGGGTGGAGTGTGAAGAGTGGAGAGTGGAGTTGATGGCGGGGCACC
>JAFWGH010000083.1 GCA_017512465.1 Clostridia bacterium | reverse complement strand
CCTTGTTTTAGTGCAAAATAGGCTAACCAAAACTGCGAAGCACCTCTCGCGAAGATATTTTTGAGATAATTTCTTCGATATTGAAGCCGCTTGGCTAACGCCAAGCAATGAAAAATCGGATAAATTAGCCAAAAAGAGCAAACGAGAGGCTATTCGGGTTTAAGTCTTTTTGCCCTTTTGCCACCTTAACTTGTGCGTAGCACAAACATCACTTGCGCGGCGCGCAAACATCACTCAGCGGCATCGCCGCTGCCGAAACTCCACACATGTGTGCCGGTTTCGGGATATAATTCGTGGTGAATTGCACCGCCCTTGACCGGGCGCAATTCAATTTCCGCCGTATACAGCACGGTGGAGGATTTTAAATGCCCGCCGATAACGTGATGCTCACCGTTTTCCACATAGGCATACAGCGCATGGGTGTGGTGATTGCGCACACCGTCCTCACCCGCAATCACATTTCCGGTAAAAGCAACCAATTCGAGCATGCCTTCAAACAGCTCGGTTTCAAAGCTGCCCTTTTGCGGGTTAAAGGTTTGTATTTCGGCACTGCTGCAGCCGCCGATACCGGTGTAAATTGCGGATACAATGCCCTCTTTTCGGCAGATGTTTTTGATGCCTTCGACCATTTCATCCCCTTTATCAAAGCGGATGTAATAGGTATCTCCGATTTTGCGAAAATCCATAGGTACTCCTTGTAAAAGTGTTGTAAAGTAATGTCACTTTACGAACAATGTTTTTTTGCTGAAAGGTGATTCAAAAACCCGGATATATCAAGGTTTTTTACTCGGTATATACTGTAAAAACAGGAAAAAAGCGAGAACCTAAAGGTACTCGCTTTTTTTGGAACAACTAAATTATTCTGCATCCTCAGCTTTCGCTTCTTCTTCAGCTACAGCTTCAGCTTCTTCAGCAGGCTCTTCAGCAGCTTCATTGAGCTCGCAACCTTCGCAGTCATCACATTCGCACTCGAAGCAATCGAACTCATCCCACTCTTCATCTTCATCGTCACCAACAAATTTGTTGATAAGAAGGTATGCGCCTACTGCGATAGCTGCAACGATAACAACACCGCAAACGATTTTAAAAATAAGTTTAAAAAGTTTCATTTGTAACCTCCGTAGTTTTATTTGATACAATTATAATATATCTTGTGCGCAATGTCAAACGATTTTGCCCTTTTATTTAAAGTTTTGAAATTATTCACACTTTTTTCCGGTATTGTTTACACAAAGTGCAAAAAATATACTTGCACTAATGTGCAAACGCGATTATAATTGTATATTAGAATAATGTATCCGTTCATAAATTCTATTTTACTATATTTTCGATTACAGGAGAGAGACATTGAGTGCAGACAAAGAAACATTGAAGCACCTTTGCATGAATTGCTTCAATCAAAAGGGCGATTTGCAAACCTGTCCCTATTGCTCTTATGAGGATGATATTCACCAAGCAGGGTGGCATTTGCCGCTCAGATATATTATTGCCGGGCGCTATGCCGTTGGCAGATTTTTGGGTTCAAACGGTGATGGGGCAACCTATCTCGGCTATGATGTGAGAAGTGAGTCGCCGATTATTATTCGCGAATTTTTACCCACCAATCTCATTACCAGAGCGGAAGATTATACCGTGCAGCCCCAGCAGCGCAATGCGCTGGCATTTGAGCAGTGCAAAGAGGAATTTTTAAACCTGTGGCGCGGCATTGCGCGCATGCGTGAGCTCAGCGGCGTGATGACGATTTATGACATTGTTACCGATTACGGCACGGTCTATGTCATCAGCGAATATATTGAAACGATTACTTTTAGGGAGTATTTGTCGGCGCAGCCCTCGGGCAGGCTGCCGTGGGAGGAAGTTAAGCGCCTGTTTATGCCGCTGCTCTCGACGATGGCGGAGCTGCACAAGGCGGGCATTGTTCACGGCTGTATTTCGCCCAATTCGCTGCGCATTTGTAAAGACGGCAGAGTCCGTTTATTCCAATTCAGCATTCCGGAGGTGCGTACCGTGGGCGAGGTATTGCCCACCGCTATTTCTCCCGGCTATGCTGCACTCGAGCAGTATTCCGCGAGCGAAACCATCGGCCCCTGGAGCGATGTGTATTCCTTCAGTGCGCTTATCTACCGCTCGTTAACCGGTAACACGCTGCCCGAAGCGCCGCAGCGCATTAATGATGAAACGATTGCCATTCCCGATGAAGTCAAGCAGAGCACACCCGATTATATCTTTGAAGCGCTGTGGAACGGTTTGCGTGTGAATGCCTCTACGCGTACACGCTCTTTGGAAAACCTGCAGCGCGGTTTAAACGGCGTGCGTGTAAAAATTGCGGAAGCGGTCGAGCCGGAGCAGGCGCTCCCCGAACCCGAAGAGCCGCGCAAAAAAAGTCACGGCGGCTTGATTGCGGTATTGCTGGTATTTATTATTTTGGCAGCCGCGGCGGCACTGGCGCTGACTGTTTTTAAAGAGCAAACCTATTCTCTGCTCGGCTTAACCTCCACCTCGGCGGCGGAGCATACCACGAGCGAGGAAATGGTGAATGTTCCGAATTTTGTAGACTCCAACATGACCAAGGAGCAGATTAAATCCAATGTGATTTGGAATGAAGATTTTTATATTGTCTTTGAAGAAAAAACCGATTTAAATGCGCAAATCAATCATATTTGCGGCCAGTCCATAGCGGCGGGTGAGAGTGTCAACAAGGGCAGCCAAATTGTGTTGGATGTATGCATCGGCAGACCGGATATCAAATTGCCGGATGTCACGCAAATGAAGGAAAAAGATGCGGTGGAAACGCTCAAAAAAGAAGGCTTTGAGGTCACCGTGGTTTATGTGGATAATGACGGCACAAAGCCGAAGGGCATAGTCAGCCAAATGTCCAAGCAGGCAGGCTCCACCTATACCTACGGCACGGAGGTGGTGCTTTCGGTTTATGATGCCGTGAAGGAAACAACCACGGCGGCACCGAGTACCACACAGCCGACTACGAAGGTGCAGCAATAATTTTGCGCAAAAAAGAATAATGACAAGCAAAACTGTCATATACTATAAGGACACAAGGGATTTCCTTGTGCCCTTTAAAACAGTGTTCAGTGTTCAGTTTTCAGTTTTCAGTTTTCAGTGTTCAGCAGTGTTTTTATTCAGCGCGAAGCGCAGCTGTTTTTACATAATCAAACGCAAAAAGGGGGCTATTATGTTTTCTTTTCAACATTTTACAGCCGGTGCAAATAAGGCGCTGAATTTGGCAGTGGAAGCTGCGCAGAGCATGGGACACACCTATATCGGCAGTGAGCATATTTTGCTCGGCTTGGTGCGCGAGGGTGCCGGCGTGGCAGCCGCTGAGCTGGCATCCATGGGCATGAGCGAGGCGGTGTTAAAAAACGCCATCAAAAAAGAGGTCGGCATCGGTGCGCCGACCAAGCTCGGCAAGCGCGATTTAACACCGCGCGCGAAGAGTATTATTGAGAGCGCAAAGTCAAAATCCATGGGCACCTATAAAAACACGGTCGGCACGGAGCATGTTCTGCTTGCCGTTATCCATGAAGGGGATTGTATGGCGTTGCGCCTGATGCGGGATTTAAAGGTATCTCCCGCTGCCGTTTTGGGCGATTTGCTGGGTGCTGCCGGGCGCAGTGCCGCAAAGAGCGGCAGCAGCTTTAAAGTGAGCTCCCTGCTCGAAAAATACGGGCAGGATTTAACCGCTTTGGCGGAGAAAGGCGCAATAGAGCCGGTCATCGGCAGAGAAAAGGAAATGCGCCGCGCCCTGCGGGTGCTTGCGCGCAAAAGCAAGAACAATCCCTGCTTAATCGGGGAGCCCGGTGTCGGCAAAACCGCCATCGTGGAAGGCTTGGCAATCCTGACGGCGACGGCACGCGTGCCGCAAAGCCTTGCAGGCAAGCGCATTGTCTGCCTCGATTTAACGAGTGTGGTTGCGGGCACCAAATACCGCGGCGATTTTGAGGAGCGCATTAAGGCGATTATTGCCGAAACCAAGCGCTTGGGCAATATCATTTTGTTTATTGATGAGGTGCATAATCTCATCGGTACCGGCTCGGCGGAGGGCGCGGTGGATGCGGCAAATATTTTAAAACCCGCCCTTGCAAGAGGGGATATACAGCTCATCGGCGCCACGACCATTGAGGAGTATACCAAGCATATTGAGAAGGACAGCGCACTCGAGCGGCGCTTTCAGCCGATTATGGTGGAAGAGCCTTCGCCCGAGCAGGCGCTCACCATTTTAAAGGGTATAAAAAAGTATTATGAAGAGCATCACGAGGTGCAGTATACCGGTGCCGCACTGCAAAGCGCCGTGGAGCTTTCCGCGCGCTATATTACCGACCGTTTTTTGCCCGATAAAGCCATAGATTTAATGGATGAAGCGGCAAGCGAATCCAAGCTCGCCGGCGGCAGGGAAGCGGGGGATGCCGTGCTGGTAGATGCGGAAGATATTGCCGGCATTGTATCGCAGTATACCGGTGTTCCCATTGCGAAAATTGATGAGGATGAAAGCGCGCGGCTGAGCACGCTCGAGAGCGAATTAAGCCGCTTTGTCATCGGTCAGCAGGAGGCGATTGCGGCGGTATCCAAGGCAATTCGCCGCGCGCGGCTCGGGATTGCCAATGCGGGCAGACCGATAGGCTCTTTCCTGTTTATCGGAGAGAGCGGTGTGGGCAAAAGCGAGCTGGCAAAAGCGCTCGCCGTCAGCGTGTTCGGCTCTCAAAAATATCTTATTCGTATCGATATGGCGGAGTATATGGAAAAGCATGCCGTTTCCGCCCTCATCGGTGCACCGCCGGGCTATGCGGGTTATGAGGAAGGCGGGCAGCTGAGCACGGCAGTCAGGCAGCACCCGTACAGCGTGGTGCTCTTTGATGAAATCGAAAAAGCGCACCCCGATGTGTTTAATTTACTCTTGAGTATCTTAGAGGAGGGCGAATTGACCGATTCGCTCGGCAGAAAGGTCAATTTCAGAAATGCGATTATTATCATGACCGGTAATGTTTGCGCCGATATTTTAAATAAAAATGTTTCGCTGGGCTTCGGCGGCAGCGCGCAGGATTTGCACCGGCAGGTGCGCACCGCTTTAAAAAAGCACTTTAAGCCGGAGTTTTTGAACCGCATTGATGAAATTGTCATTTTTAACAAGCCGAACCGTGAACAGCTGCGCGCCATCACCCGCATGCAGCTGCGCGATTTTGCAGAAGGTGTGCGTGAAAAATGCGGGTGTGAGCTGACAGTGGAGGAAAGTGTGGTCGAGTATATTTGTGAGCGTGTTGCGCGCGAAAATGCGGGCGCAAGACCGATTCGCCGCGCCATTCGCACCTTGCTTGAAGATAAAATTTCGGATATGATTTTGGCGGGAATCATGCAAAATGACGAAAAATACACGATTTTTTGTGAAAATAATCTGGTAAAAATACTTGACAGTCAAAAACTTTTGTTATAATATATAACTATGAAAAAGTTATTATGTGTTATTCTATCAGTTTTAATGCTCGTTCCCTTCGGAACAGCAGGCCTTATGTTGAATGCAGGGGCTGCGGATACACTCAGGGCTGAGGATGCCTCAAATACCGCCCGTGCCGAGAATTCGGTTGAGTCTTCCGAAAGCGCTGTCATTTCAGGTAAGGTAGATGTGCCGTTTACTTTTAATAACGACGGCAGAGTTATTTTAACGCAAGGAGAAATCATCGTTAAAATCGTCAACATCACAGCAGACGGAACGTATGTTTTAAGCGACATTCCGGTAGGCAACTATAATCTTACCGTGTCCATCCCCGGTTGGACCGAGTATTCCGTGAAAGACATTACTGCCGGTGCAGGCGATGATATCACCATTTATCACAATACCGTGATTGCCGGTGATGTCGACCACAGCGGCACCATTGATATCGCTGATGTCGGTGAGGCTATCCTTTCTATCGGCGGTACTTTGAGTGATGAAAATATCGGTGCGGATGTTGACCACGATAAGACTTTAGGCTTGAGCGACATTTCACTCGTGCTTGCCGATGGCAACTACGGTGAGAGCGGCTACACCATTTCCTTCTTAAATAATGGTTGGAGCCAAACCTATTAATCATTCATTTATAAAACGGATGTCTCTTTGAGACATCCGTTTTTCTTTCTTGACAGCGCATGCAAAACATGCTATATTAAATTGAATACAATTTAATTGTACTCAATTTAATTATCACCATTCTATAGTTTACAATCTACAGTTTAAAAGGAGTTCACTATGGATAGAAGTAAAAAGATTATTAAAACCGGTATCATCGGCATAGTGGTCAATGTCTTGCTGGTGCTCTTTAAAATGGGTGTCGGCTTGCTGGCAAACTCGATTGCCGTGATTTTGGATGCCGTTAACAACTTGTCGGATGCGCTTTCCTCGGTAATTACCATTATCGGCACCAAGCTTTCCGGCAAGAAGCCGGACAAAAAGCATCCTTACGGCTACGGCAGGATAGAGTACCTGACCTCGGTCATCATTGCCGTGATTGTCTTAGCCGCCGGTGTGGCTGCGGCAAAGGAATCCATAAGCAATATCTTCAATCCCTCGCAAACCGAGTTTTCCGTGATATCTTTGGTCATTATCGCTGTGGCAATCGTGGTTAAGCTCGTGTTGGGACTGTATGTCAAAAAGGTCGGCAAAAGCATTCAATCCGTTTCGCTCATTGCTTCCGGTTCCGATGCGTTATTTGATGCCATCTTATCTTCCGCTACGCTTGTCAGCGCCATTTTGAGCTACATTTGGGATATCAATGTGGAAGGCTATCTCGGTGCGGTCATTTCTATCTTCATTATCAAGGCGGGCGTGGAAATGCTGTTGGAGACACTCCATTCCATCATCGGGGAGCGGGCAGACAGCGAGTTGACCGATAAATTAAAGCAGACAATCCTTGCCCATGAGCAGGTGCGCGGGGTGTATGATTTGACCGTGCACAACTACGGTCCCAATCAGCTTATGGCGACTGCGTACATTGAGTTGGATGATAATACCACTGCCAAGGAAATTCATCTGCTTACCAGGCGCATTGCCGCGCAGGTATATGGGGAATTCGGCATTCTTTTAACCATTGGTATTTATGCGGCTAATGATTCGAGCGCACAGAGCAAGGCGATTAAAGAAAGTGTTGCGGAAATTGTCGGCACATATCCCGAAATACTGCAAATGCACGGACTGTATGTGGATGAACAGACTAAGTGTGTGATGTTTGATATCATTGTTGATTTTGATGCGGATGCTGCGCAAATTCAAAAACAGGTGCATGATAAAATTGCCGCGCAGTATCCCGATTTTTCATTTGATATTGTGCTTGACTCGGATTATTCCGATTAAGGAGGCAGTATGGATAAATATGAATCGCTCAAGCTGGAAAATCAGCTGTGCTTTCCGCTGTATGCGGCGGCAAGGAGCATTATGAAGGAGTACAATGCGCCGCTTGGAGCACTGGATTTAACCTACACGCAGTATATTGTCATGCTCGTGTTGTGGGAGCATGAGCGCATCACCTCTAAGCAGTTGTGTACCTTGCTATATTTGGACTCCGGCACGCTTACACCGGTTTTAAAGGCACTTGAAAAAAAGGGGCTTTTAAAAAAAGCGCGCAGTAAAGAGGATGAGCGGCTGCTCATTTGCACTTTGACCGATGCGGGCAGGGCACTTAAAGAAAAAGCACTTGCCGTGCCGCCGGCGGTCGGGCAATGTGTAAACCTGAGTGCCGAAGAAGCACGCACTTTATATAAATTGTTATATAAGATACTATAAATAAAAAAGAGGCTGTCTCAACGCTTTTCGTTGAAACAGCCTCTTTTTTTACAAAGCGCGTTCGTTTTACGGAGAGTGGCACTGAAAACGGAACACTGAAAACTGAAAACTTATTTCATCGTATACATCACAGTACATTTCGGAATCTTCAGCTTCGGCTTTTCATGGTCCTTGTAGATTTCCTCATCACTCACGCAAAAATATTTATTATCGCTGTTATCCGCCGTATCTGCCCAGGTGACATCGATGTGGTAATAATCATCCTCAATGCGCACCAGGTTCCATTCGTGATCACTGTTGGAAATACACATACAGGGAATACCGAAGCGGTCCATCATCCATTTAAACGCTCTCGAATAACCCGAGCAAACCGCCAATTCATCCACGAGAGCACCATCCGCATAAGAGGCGGTGGTATCGCCTTCTTTTAAGCTGTTGCCGGTGTAATCGTAATCATACGCACAGTGTTCAATTAAATAATCATACACAGCCTTGGCTTTGTGAAAATCATCCGCATCCTTCGGCAGTTCTTTTTTTATGGTTTCATAAATGCTTTGCATCTGCTCCAGCCGCCGGGTATATTCCTCTTCGGAATAGAGGTATTTAAAATCAAAGCGTGCGTTTTTTTCTCCCGTATCCGTCTGCTCATACAAGGTGCTGTTGCCGCGCACAAAGAAGTATTCCGGTTTATCTGCCAGCAAAGAGTAAAAATAGACTCTGTCTACAATTTTGGTACCCAGCTGCGCCAAATCCTCCTCTAAATATGCGCTGTTCTCCGCTATCGCTTCATCCAGTCGGATATACACCTCTTGCTCCTCTTCGGAAAGAAAATCATATTGCAGCAGCGGTGCTTTGTCCTCCTGCGGTGCTTCGGTGGTTGTCTGCGCCGCGGTGGTTGGAGCAGTTGCGGCGGTGGTGGCAGGCGCCTCCTGCGTTGTTTCTTTATTTAAAAAACGTGCGCAGGCGCAAAGCGAGAGCGCCATCTGCACGCTTAAAACTACTGCGATTATTGTTTTGATTGCTTTTTTCACGCTTTTTCCTCTTTTTTCTTTTTAAAAATAACCAATTTACTGAAAATGTAATTGAGTATGACCACAATCACCTGCATAATCAGCTTGGCAATAAAGGCACCGTTAAAACTGAAGCCGAACAACACCAACGGGTGCATTTGCTCCATTGCGCAAACACTGATGAGCAGCCACAAACCCACTTCCTCTATGCCCAGACTGAACAGTCTTGCGCCGGCAAAGGAAAGCGCCTCGCGCACCACAACGCGCGCCTTGCGCGATTTGGAATTAAACACCCACAGCTTATTGGAGATAAAGGCAAAGGCGGCGGCACATATCCAGCTGAGCACATTGCTGACAAGATACAGCTTTTCGCCCAGCAAAAAGTCAAACAGCTTAAAGGAGCCCAAACTGACAAGTGTGGTCAACCCGCCGAATATAATATATTTGATGATTTCCTTGATATTTTCCTTATTTTTAATGTCTTTCATCATATTTCCTTTATTAAATAGTATGGTCTATATAATACTTATATTCATATTATCGTGCGAAATTAATATACAAGAAAACAGGGATGAAGTCAATTCCAAAGTGATAGAAATGCGGTATGTTTTTTTGTTGCTGCCGCTGCGGCACGGCGCTAAGGTGCCACAAGGCGGTAAGAACAGTTGTGTGAGGCATTCTCAACTTGGCAAAAAGCAAAAAAATGGCGTATTTACAAGGATTTTTGAGTGAATTACGCACACAAGAGCGTAAAATAGCCCTCTTGTAAAGTAAAAGAACATTACACGAAAGGCGGGCTTTGTAAAGGTAATAAACTTTAGTGAATTTTGACGAAAAACAGCGATAAAAAAACATTGTTTTATAGAAAATATGCAAAAAGCATTATGCAATGTTCCAAAATTTCACAAAAAAGATTGTTAAAAATATAGAAAAAAATAATAAATTAAAATATAAGCGCTTTTTTTATTGAAAAATGGGTTGTCTTTGTATTATAATTAATGTGCGACGAAATATATTTTATTATATTATAAGAAAGGAGTATCGTAAGCATGGCAGAAAACAGAGGTGCTGTAACTGAATTACAAACAGTTGAAGAGCTCAATGCTGAGCTGGCGACACTCCGTGCGAGGGTGAAATACAAAACCTCATTTTCGATTTTTATCATTTCACTCATGGTGATGATTACCGCCACACTGGCTTGGTTCACTGTTTCCGGTCTCGCGGGCACCGATGGTTTAGATATGGATTGTACCACCGGCAGCGACCTGCGTATTGCGACCTCCAATTTGGGCAACGACATTAATGCCTATGAAAAGGATGTCACAGCCGATATGATTAATGCGCAGTTAACCGCAAACAATTACAAGGTTCTCAGCGATATCAAATTGGCACCGCTCTCCACCAGAAACGCTTCTTCCGATATCGGAACAAGATTGTTTTTTGAGGATGGTACCGAGCGCACAAGCGAAGGTCCCGGCGCAGGCGAATATCTGTTATTTAATGTTTGGCTGATTAGCGGTAATAATGTAGATGTTTATTTAACCGATAAAGAGAGTGAGGAAGGTGCGAACGACGGCACAAGAATCACCTCCGCCGCCACCAACACTACTGCGCAGGCAGATATTGTGCGCACCGCGCGCATCAGCTTTTCGCCCGAAGGCGAATCCACCAAGATTTATGAGGTGGAGCAGCGCGGATATGCCGCGAACCAAACCAATGCATTTTCAAACCTGAGCGAAAACAACGATTCCAACAAGATTTGTTCACTTGAGGCAAATACCCCCAAGCAGGTGACCATCAGAGTATGGATTGAGGGCGAGGATCCGTTGTGCGTAAATGATGTGCAGGAGGCAGCTTTCTCGGTACAGCTCCAGTTTACCGGCGATAAGACAGCCTGATAAAAAGGCATTCATTACAAGCAGTTGCAATTTGCTTGCAATTTTAAAATGGTTTTAATGATAAATACTGAATTCTGTTTATAGTATTACATTAATTATTTGGAGAACAGCATGGCAAGAAAGAAGAAAGAAAAACCGGTTGAAGAGTTTACACCGCATGAGTTAGATGCGCTCAGTCAGCAAACGCGGCGCATTGTCGGCAGAGCAAGTGCCGGCAGAGAAGCGGAAGAAACTTCACGGGATAACAATTTCATAAAGAAGGTTATTATTACCATTCTTACCGTCTTGCTTATTTTATTGATATTGTGGTTAATTTCCATTTTTGTCACGCTCTACGGCGACCTGGTCATCAGCACCGACAGAGGCTTGCGTGAAAACGGTATTATGCTTTGCGAGGATGAGAGCTTTGAAAACTCCGCCATCCAGCTGAGCGCACCGAAGGTGGAGGAAGCCACCAACATCACAAAGGATTGGCTGCCGAAGGATTTGGATAAGACCGACGGCTCCCACAATGGTGAAAATTACCTGGCTTACACCTTCTATCTCAAAAACGGCGGTAAAAATACCCTGGACTATAACGGTACCATGGAATTGACCGGCACGGCAAACGGGATGGATGAAGCCATTCGGGTAATGATTATAAAAAACGGCGAAGAGCTTGTCTATGCCAAAGGCACAAAGGCAGACCGCTCCAAAGCGGAAAAGGGCACGATTGCCTGGCTGGATGATACGATTATCATGCAGACCGCAAGCAAAGACTTCTCGCCGGGTTCAGTTGACAAATACACCGTTGTCATCTGGATTGAAGGAAACGATTTAGAATGTACAAACGATATTTTAGGAGGACACATCAGATCAAGAATTCTCTTCTCTGTTGCCGACTCTGAAGAGGGTAATGCTCCTGCGTTCTCTTAAAATTCGCGCATACATTTTAAATAAATAAATTTTATCAATCTTTTCGCATTGTACGGAAAGAAATCCTAAAGGAGGATTAAACAATGAAAACAAAAAACATGCGTAAAAAAGCATTAGTGTCTTCTATCGCAATGCTTTTGGTTGCTGTTGTTGCTCTTGGCGGCGCTACATACGCTTGGTTCTCGGCTAACACAGCAGCTACTGCTTCCGGTGTGAACATCGCATCGAGCCAGCAAACATCCCTTTTGTTTGCTCCGTTAAACACACCCGTTTCTTCCGACGCTTGGTCTTCCAGCGTTGACCTTGCAACTGCTGATCCCGACGCTATGACAGTTACTCCCTGTTCATCCGTTAACGGTACGAACTTCTATGTAGTAACCATCGGCAACAGTACCAGCGAACTTGCAACAGAAGTTACAGGTGTTGAGGAAGCTGACGCCACCAACAACTACTATGAGAGTGCTTTCCTTGCAAAGAGCTCTGTGGCTAACCATCTGAAGTTAGATACCCTTACCGTAACTCAAAACGAGTTTGCAGGTCTTCTCAGAGTATCTGTTCAGGTTACCGGTTCTACTGCAGAATCTTCTACTAACGAAGCTAAAATCTTCTATGTTGGTAACACTGCTCCGACCAATGTTGCTCTCGGCAGCACCAGCGGCGCTTCCTTCCCGAATGATGTTACCTTTGCTGACCTGTATGACACCGACATCACTCCGACTCCGGATGATGGCGAATCTCATACCGGCGACATCGCCGGCTTGACCAAGGCTCTCCCGACTTATTCTGTTCCGGGTGCAGCTTCTGCAGTATGGTCTAACGACGGCTTCACCGTTGGTAGCGCTCTTACCATCACTGTCAGAGTATGGCTTGAAGGTAACTCTGCAGCTTGCGGTAACAGCATGATGAACAAGGCTGTTAGCGGCCTTACCCTTTCCTTCAGCACAGTCTGATGAAAGACGTTTTTTAACAAAACAAAATTTTTAAATTTCGGCTAATTTAAATTAGATAAGAAAGGCTATTTCGGGCTATGGAAGTTTTAAAGAAAATATTAAACATTGTAATCGACATTTTTATCGTGTTGGTAGTAATAATTTCTGCGATTATCGCAATCGTTTCTATTACTGCCCGGGATAGCGGCGTGGCGAATTTATTCGGCTACGTACCTTTCTCCGTACAATCGAATTCCATGTCACCTGTCTTCGAGACAGGTGACCTGATTGTCGGAAAACAGGTAGAACCCGACCAGGAATACCATGTGGGTGATATCATTACCTTCTGGACATCTATTAAAGATGCCAACGATAATGATGTTTCTGTATTAAACACGCACAGAATCGTGAAAATTACAGACCGCTATAACACCGGCACCATTGTTTACGAAACCAAGGGTGATAACAACGATATCCAAGATAAAGATTGGGTTATCGCTGATGCGATTGTCTCCGTTTGGTCGAAGGAAGGCGCGGATGATGGTATTAAGATTGAAAAATTGGGTTCTGTTCTCGATTATTTGAGAAAACCCTCCGGCTTCTTCTTTGCGATTGTACTCCCGATGATTGCTTTCTTTATCTATGAACTTATCAGATTCATAACCAACTTTATGAATTACAATAAGGAGAAGCAGAAAGAAGCAGCTTTACAGGCTGCAAAAGAAATGTTGGGCGACACTTCTTCAGATAGCTCCGGATTATCTGAAGAACAGAAAGCTCAAGCTATCCTTGACTTCTTGGAGAAGCAAAAAGCGGAAAAAGAGGCTGAGTCTCCCGCGGAAGATGCTCCTGCAGAAGCGGTGGAAGAAGCCCCCGCAGCCGAGGATGCGGCAGAAGAAGCAGATGATGCTCCTGCTGCAGAAGAAGCGGCACAGGCGGAAGCACCCGCTGCAGAGGATAGTGAACAAGCAGACGAAACCGAACAGCCTGCTACGGCAGAGACAGAGGCTGTTACTGAACCGGAGCAGGAAACAGAGGTTTTGGACGCTTCGGAAGACTAAATAATATTGGTATTAATAATTATATAATACTATTTAGTTTTACCATATCGGTAAACCGGCTGCTAATCGGCAGTAGCGGCCGGTGCCGATTGTGTGGCAGGGCGCAATGTGCTAAAATGCGCACCACCATTTATGAATAGGCTGACCGGCATATTAGCCAACGGCTTAACACATTCGTTTTTAAGGCATTTTTTAATAATTTTAACAAGGGGGAAAACCCGTGGATACAGTATTTAGTTTCTTATTTGAATTTCTCGGCCAGTTCTTCGGCAGCATTTGGAACGGCTTAAAAGCACTTGTTGTCGGTATTGGTCAAGCTTTTGATTTTACAAAGTACATTTCCATTATTCAAAACAGCGGTTCCGCAGGCATGGGTTGGGGAGTAGGTATATTCTTCTTCCTGTTAATTCTTGCGCTGCTTGTTTTGATTATTATCCTTGTCGTTAAAGCGATTAAAAAATCCCGTAAAAACAAGTCTAAAAAGGCTGACCAGGCAACCCTTGTCGAAGAGGTGAATGCTCTGAACAAGGAAGTGATGAAATTAAACTTGGAAAAGGATAAAATCCTCTCCATGAAGGTTTCTCAAATCGGCTTAAATCCGAATGAAATTGCCGAGTTAACCGGCGAGGAGATGGAAACGCTTAACGGTAAAAACGGCGAGGATGAGCTGGATGGCGGCAGCCGTTTCTACAAGCTTACAAAAGTGGATGAGCGCATGGCAGACCATGTCGATCCCGAGTTTGACAGAACGATTACACTGCCCGAAATCTGTGATCGTTTTCGCAATTTCGCCTGCTCTCGTATGGGACTGTTTTATGAAATCAAAATTATTCGCTTGTTCCTTTCTTCCTTCGCTTCAACAAGATTGTTGATTTTGCAAGGTATTTCCGGTACAGGTAAAACATCACTGCCTTATGCTTTCGGTAAGTTTATTTATAATGATGCCGTCATCGCTTCGGTACAGCCGTCCTGGCGTGACCGTTCCGAGTTGTTCGGCTACTTCAATGAATTTACCAAGCGCTACAATGAAACCGATTTGCTTGAAAAGATGTATGAAGCCACCTACACGGAAGTGCCGTATGTGGTAATTCTGGACGAAATGAACATCGCGCGTGTCGAGTATTACTTTGCTGAGATGCTTTCCATTTTGGAAATGCCCTCTCGTGATGAGTGGATTGTTGACCTCGTTCCCTCTGTATGGGATTCCGACCCGAAGCATTTAACAGATGGTAAGTTAACCCTTCCCACAAACATGTGGTACATCGGTACCGCGAATAACGATGACTCGACCTTCGCTATCACCGATAAGGTATATGACCGTGCGATGCCGATTGATATTAATACCAAGGGTACACCGTTTGATGCTCCCGATACCGAGCCGCTTCACCTTTCCGCTGTTTATTTGGAGGAATTGCTGGATGCCGCTAAGGAAGCAAACAAGGTAAGCCAAGAGAATTTGCACAAGATTGAAATGTTGGATGACTATGTAATCGAGCATTTCCGCTTGGCATTCGGTAACCGTATTGTTAAGCAGCTGCGTGACTTCGTACCGGCATATGTCGGCTGCGGCGGCACGGAGGTTGATGGTATTGACTATGTGCTTGCAAAGAAAGTACTTAGAAAATTCGAGCAATTAAACCTCTCCTTCATCCGTGATGAAATTGATGGTCTTTGCGATTATCTGGATGAGCTTTGGGGCGAGGAAAACATGGGCGAGTGTAAAGAGTACTTGCGCAGACTGCAGAAGCTTGTATAATTCTTGTGCGGCATAGATAATCGCATAAGTGGGTTCGATGTTTAATTTGACCGTTTTATAGCGCCCCTTGACGAGGGGAGCTGGCGCACAATGTGCGCCTGAGGGGTAGACAGACCAAAGCATGATTGCATACAACAAAGATAAAATTGCTTTTTCAAGAGACCTTCGAAAAAACATGACACCATGCGAAAGCCAGCTTTGGTACCATTTTTTAAGAAATTACCCTATAAAATTCAGACGTCAAAAAATAATCGGAGAATACATTGTTGATTTTTATTGCGCAAAAGCACATCTCATTATTGAAATTGATGGTGAACTTCACAACACTATTCAAAGCAATTTTTATGATAATGCACGCACAAATTATTTTTCGAAAAAGCATTTTCGCGTATTACGTATTACAAACGAAATGTTAGAAAACGATTTTTATAAGACATGTGAGTACATTGATAAAGTTGTTCAAGCACAAATAGATAGATTTAATCATGAAGCGTTATGATGGTTCTACCCCTCTGTCGGCTTTGCCGACATCTTGCTTGGAGCGCACGCCAGACCCTCTGTCACGCTGCGCGCGACGTCTCCCTAACAGGGAGCGCCTCATCAAGGGGAGATATAAAGCGGATAAATTGACCGTTAAATAAACTTTCATTCTTCATTAAAAAGGTAGGTGGGAATTACATATGGAACAGATGGAAAAATATTATCATGTCTATGCCCAGTTTAAAGAGCAGATTGACAAGATTGATTCCCACCACTATATGACCGCTGCACAAAATTTAGCCGATGTCGGCAAGGATTCTCACATCGGTAAGGTGTACTACAGAATCGTTGACCTTGACTGGGTTGAGGCAATTGAAAGTACCCTTGTTTATATCGATAAAGCCATTCGTGAGCAGCGCCGATTCATTGAAGTAACGGAAGAGGTTGTGCCGATTGAAAAGGCAAGAGGCATTACCACCGAATCCGTGCGTCACCTGGCGCAGCACACCAATTTAATTGCCCGCGTAGAGGGAACCGATGTTACACCGGAGCGTATCTTAAACATTCAGCGTGAGGAAAGTTTTGCGATTTATGAAAACCGCTTCCTCTACACATTGTTGCAGAAGCTGGCATACTTTGTCGGTTTAAGATACAAGGCGTTAAGCGATGCGCCGAATGATTCCTTCTCAAAGGTACAATTACACAGAGATTTTCAGGTATTCGATGAAAAGGTTGAGTATGACTTAAACTTCTCCATTGAATCCCATGCCAATACAAAGGTGGATATGGATGCGGATGTTACCACACTTTCCGGTTATGAGCGTGTGTTGCGTATCCGTACCGTATTGGGTGATTTCCTTTCCACACCGCTGATGCGTGAGCTGACCGGCTGTGAGCCGGTACGCCCGCCGATACTGCATACCAACCTGATGACCAAAAACCCGAACTTTAAAAAGAGTTTGGATTTGTGGAATTATATTGAAACCTATACCAAGCCCGGTTACCAGGCAGCCGGTAATGAGTTTGACGGTGTTTTGGCGGATAATTTCAAAAGCGCCATTTATGACACGGTTGTATTGCAGCAATTTGCAATAGAGCTTTGTTCCAATCCCGATTTGGAAGAGCGCTTGCGTGAGCAATATCTCGAAACCAAGCAAATGGAAGAAGAGAAGCGCAAGCGGGATGAAGAAGAAAAGTTCAGAATTTATGAGCAAAGAGCCGAGCAGGCAGTTCTCGAAGAAAGAAATGCCTTAAGAGCAGAGCTTGAAGCGCTCGAAAAAGAGTTAAACTCCCATAAAAAAGAAATTGCCGACTTAACGGTCGATAATGAGAATAAAGACAGAAAGATTCAGCGCCTGACCTCCGAAGTAAAGCACTTGGAGAAGGAAGTCAGCGACAGGGATACCAGAATCCTCAACATGCAGCTTGAGCTCGACAGAAAAACAAGCGAGTTAGAGGCTGCGAAGAAGGAAGCGCTGAAGTTTAAAGAAAAATTTGAAGAGAGCGAAGCCAAGGTGGCAGAGCTCGAAGCGAAGCTTCCGGCACTCGAAGAAAAGATTGCCGCTCTCGAAGCAGAGCTTGCCGCTGCAACTGCTACCATTGCGGCATTAACTGCCGATGTGGAAGCAAAGCGCACCGAAATTGCCGAAAAGAGCGCTCAAATCGAGCAGCTTAATCAGAGCATTGCCTCCCTGCAGGCGGATATTGAAGCTAAAGCGGCTACGATTGCTTCATTAGAGCAAACCGTGCGCGAGCGTGAGGCGACCATAGAGGCATTAAATGCCGATATTGCCGCAAAAGCACAGGATATTGCGGCAAAGGATGCCGATATTGCGCAAAAAGCACAAATAATTACCGACTTGCAAGCCAATGTGGCTGACAAGGAGAATACCATTACAGGCTTACAATCGGATATCGCTGTTAAGTCAGCACTTATTTCCGAGCAGGAAGCCAAAATCGGTGCCGATGCCTCCGAAATTGCGGCGAAAGCGGCTGCAATCACTGCACTTGAGAGTGATGTGGCAGCCGGTAAAGCGGCAATTAGCGAGCGCGATAACACGATTGCGGCAAAGGATGCCGAGATTGCGGCGCGCACGGAGGATATTGCAAAGCTTAATGCCGATATGCAGGCAAATCAAGCGGCGCATCAGGCAGCACTTGAAAGCCAGCGGGCAGATGCGGATAAGCAGAGAGAAGCGGCGGTTGCCGCAGCGAGAAAAGAAGAGCTTGCGGTATACAATAAAAAGATTGCCGATATCGGCGCTTCCGCAAAGAGCATGATTACCGCGGCAAGCAGTGCAGCCGAAAGTGCGGCAAAATCCAAAGCGCTTTCGTATAAATATGTAAAAACCTTAGACAACGGTTTAAGCACCGATGCTTTTAGAGAATTGGTGAAAACCGCTTGCGCAATTCAAAAGGCGCAGCCGAGCGGAAAAGCCGCTGTAATGGTTGATGACTTTACAGCAGATACCGCCGCTTTGGCATCTAAATACGGTATTTCCGTGTTGCCTTTGTCTGCCGCGGGAAATAAATTTGAAAAGAGCGCGGCACCGCTTAGCGCATTGCAGGCAATGACACCGGCGCTTGAAGCGGGAGACGATGTGTATTTCTTCGCTTCCAACGAAAAGAAAACCGGTGCCATGGCAAGCGTTGCAATGGCGGCAAGAGAAGCCGATGCGGAAGTGCTCAGCTTCGATACGGCGGCACTGACCGGCAGTGCGATTGCCTATGCACTTGGTGTAAAATGTTTGAGTGAGGCGGGCGAGAGTAAGCAGGCACTTGCACAAAAGCAATTAAGTGCCGTAACCTGCTTGAACGGTAGTCGGCTCGGTATGCTCGTGAAGGGCAAGTTTAAGAAGATATCCAAAACCGATGCGGTGAATTTGCCGCTCGCGTTGGATTATATTTTCAGCGATTGTGATAAGCGCTTTGCTTTTGTGCTGTACAACGGCTATGCACCGGAGGAGCTTAAAGAACTTACCGATTCTCTCAAAGCCGAAAGCGAATTTGAGACAGTCATTGCGGAGCCGACAGCGGATGCATCCATGAAAGCGCTCGGCGCTAAGAGCGTTACAATTTACTACTTTATGTAAGTTGTCCCGCCCTGTTTAGAAAATTCATTTTTGTTTAAGTATTTATCTGGAGAAGACCATGCCGAAACAAGAGCAAAAAAAATTTGATAAAGCTGCTCAAAAAAAAGCACTTATTGGCAATGGTATCATTCTGTTTGTGCTTGTCATCGGTATTATTTTAGCGGTGTTTGCCTGGTTTTCCCAGTTAGATAATCATAATTCGGCGCGTGGCATGAACATTATTTCCAATGATAACTTGGATATTCGTTTCAATACCTATCCCGGCGTGATGCAAAATAACGGTAAAGTTATTTATGATGAGCATGCCGAAATGAACTTAAACAATCCGGATTTTGATGAGAATACCAATGTCTTTTCCATGTATCCCGGACAAAGGCGCTATTTTAAAACCGTTATTTCCAATTATGAGACCTCAAGCTATACCGGCAACTTTATTTTGCAGAATATTTTGGTCAGTAAAAAATTGGTGAGCACGGATGAGCAGGTATGCATTATTTTCGGTTCGGACTTGGGCAGCGAAACAGAGCAGCAGGCATTTGATTTGGCGCCTGCCGCCGACTATAAAGAAAATGATGTGGTGAGCACCACACAGAAGATTGTGCATGCGCAGCCGATTTATCAAGGCGTTGTCCTGCCGGGGGGAACGAATGACGGCGGCAATATCCGCCCCAGTACTGTAGAGGTTTACTGGTATGTTTTATTAAATGGTGATGCAGTCGGCAACGATGTTATGGGCGAGCAAATGATGAAACTGCAAAGCATTAAATTTGTAACGGCGGCTTAAGGTATGAAAAAAGGCAGAAAATTCTTAAATATTTTTTCAACAATTCTTTTATTGGCGGCAACCGCGATAGTTGTGTTTGTGTTTGTCTTGCGCTTTACCGGCGCAAAGCCCAAATTCTTCGGCTACTATGTATTTAATGTTGCTTCCGATTCCATGACACCGCAGTTAGAAATTAATGATGTTATTCTTGTCAAAGAGTGCTCCGGCAGTGATGTGCATAAGGGTGATATTATCACCTATCACGGCACTGCAGGCGACCTCGCCGGCAAGGACATCACGCACAAAGTCATTGAAGAGCCTGTCAAGGACAGCGGCGGCACCATTCGCATTAAAACCAAAGGTATTAAAGAGGGCGCACTGCCTGACCCGGTGTTTTCGGGCGAGCAGGTTATCGGTAAATATGTGCGTACCTTAAAAGTATTAAGCTTTGCTTTTACAATCTTTAAGCAGTGGTACGGTTTGGTGATTTTCCTTGCCGTGATTGCGATATTAATGGGTATTGAAATCCGCAATTTAACAAAGCTTTCCAAAAAGGCGGATGCGATTGAGCCGATTACCGAGGAGCAACTAAAGCAAATCTTAAAAGAGGCGCAAGAGAAAAAAGAACTCGAAGCGCAAAGCGCAGAAAGCAAAGACAAAGAAAGCAAGGAAAGCGAAGACAAACAAGAAGAATAGCTTTTCTCGTTTTACAATTTATCAACTATTTCAATATGTAACAGCTTCGGCAGATGCCGAATACAAATAAAAATATACTTTTTACGATAGATTTTCTTAGAGGATTCTAAGGCAGAAGAGAGGGTAATTTTTTTGGAGAAGATGATGAATAAACAACCATCCAAAAAACTGAAAAGCAAGCAAAAAACGATTGCTGTCCTGGCGTTGATAGTAACCGTGTTTTTGGCGATTTGCATCACCTTTGCCTGGTATACAAACCGTATCAATATTATGAACGGTAAGTTTACACTCGGCTCATTTGATTATAATGTAACATTATTCGATGTGTCGGGCACCACGGCAACACAGGTCGGCACACAGCACTATGATGTGGAAGATACGGATGCATGGTCATACTCTGCCGAGGAAATCAACATGGGCTCCAATTCCGTGAAATATCAGGTGCTCAAGGTCGAAAACAACTCCGGCTTTGATATCAAGGCGTATGAGTATTTGACCTACAATACTATGGATGAACAGCAAACCGCTTTAGCAAACTATTTTTACTTTAAACCTTATCTTATTAATGTACCGCATATAGGTGGCAATACGGATGAGCAGGATGTGAGCGCATTCTTAGCTTCCTATTCCTTCCCCGCCGCTTCGGATATTTCCTCTCCTGTCGGTGAGGTAACCTTCGGTACAATTAAAAATAATGCCGTTGCCCTCGAAAAGGGTACGGTGTCCGATGCTCAAAGCACCTATTACCTGTTGGCATATTGTGTCACAGGTCTGCCCAATGAAATGTTGGGCGGTTCCTATGCGGGCAAAACCGTGGATGTCAATCCTGTTATCACCATCGGTCAGGCAAACGGACCGATTCCGCAAACCACCTCTTCTTCCAGAGTTATTTATGCCGACTCCTGGCAGTCCTTGAGAACAGCGATTAATGCCGCCAACAGCGGTGATACAATCTACTTAACAAGAGATGTTGAGAGCCCCGTGGGCACCAATCTGTCGCTTACAAACGGTGTCAACTTGAATTTGAACGGCTACAAGTTAAAGATTCACGGTGATTTAGTCTTTAATTACAAGACCACCGATATGAGAAAGATGACTGTGCCGCGTTCATCCGAGTTGGTTGTGGATGGTGATTTGTATATCACCTCCTTAGGCGGCTTTACCATCAATAGTACCAACACAGCGAGAAATATCTTCCTCGGAAAATATAACAGCAGCACAGGAACTGCTTCCGGCGGTCATATTTATGCTAACTGCGCACTGAGCGTGACCGACAATACATCCGGCTATTCCGGTTCGGATGACCAAGAGTATTTGAACTGCATTATCCCCAATGAGGATTCCGGTTTGGTTATCAGCAATGTCAGAATCTGCAAGATGGGCTCCGATGGCAATTACACCGCGGCAGACCTTACCGTTGCCGGCGGTGATACAATGGTCAAAATCGGTACAGGTGCCGAGCTCAACGCCATCAATGTTCCCTCGGGCAAGCATTTTGCCGATATTTATATCGTGAACTACGGTTCGATTGATACCATTGACCTTTCCAATGTGGAATACAACTGGAAGACAAGGACCGTTGGCGCATATGTCAAGAACTACAATGAAGTGACCACGCTCAACCTCAGAACCGGCAGTAGCGGTGCAAAGGGTATCGGACCGGCCGGCAGAGATTACTTCAATACCAGAGTCATTAATGGTGACGGTGCGGTTACCGCCTTTAGCGGTGATTATAACGCTCCGTACTTTGTGTCTACGGATATTGAGCCGCTGGAGCAATCGGGCGATGACTCCCTTGTGGTGCAAAACGATGCTGCTACCGGCGTTTACACCGTATATTTGAAGGATGTGGCAGCCAATACCGGCACGGCGGAATCCATTACCGGTTTGTTTACCGCATACGGTTATGACTGCACACAGTGTACGAGCTTAAAGATTGTTACCAATAACGGTATTACCTTGAAGCCCTCACAGTTTGAAAATATCAGAGATAACTTTACCAATATTACCAAGATTGATTTGTCGAGTGCTGCGATTGACAGCAGAACCATTCCGGCAAATGCCATGGATGCGACCGTTTCCGGTTCCAAGACCGCGAACTTGAGTGAAGTGGTTCTGCCCATCACCAGTGTGAATATCGGCAACAGTGCATTTAAGGGTACAAAAATTGAGCAAATCACTATCGGCAGTAATGTTGAGAGCATCGGTACAAATGCCTTTAATGTGGCAGACGGTACCAAGTTAGAAGTCTTGTGGGACGGCGCGGTTTCCATTCCCTCTGCCTTCCTTGCCGGCTTCGATGTGGATAAGACCACCATCTTTATGGATGCGTCACTCGCACAGGTTGCCATGACCTCCGCATACACGGATGCATGGAAGTTAAACATGTACGAAAACTATGAGTTCAAAGCCGAAAACGGCGCATACTATTGTAAGTATGCGCGAGACGGTTCTACCGCAACCGGCTGTGAAATTATTTACTATGCAGGCACCATTGCTTCAAAAGAAGGCGATGATTTAGTGCCGGATATGCTTAATGACGGCAGCAGCAACTACACGGTAGTCGGTGTTGAACGCCAGGCATTTAAGAAAGCCGTTATCGCCGACGGCGGCGCTACGGTAGGCGGCGTAGATATTGATTTGAGCAGCTGTACCAAGGTCGGTGACAGTGCGTTTGAAGGTACTTCCACGGCACCGTTGACTGTCAATGACTTAACACTCGGTAATGTAAACTCTATCGGCAGCTATGCCTTTAAGAACCATGAAATCACTTATTGTGAACCCAGACCGAACGGGTTTGAGGGCACCAACTATCTCGGCTCTTATGCCTTCCAGGGTTCGCATATTTACGGCGGTATTTTGGATTTACACGGCATTGCCGAAAAATATACACCCGAAGAATCCGCTTTGGCAGGCTTGATTATTCAAGGCTCCTATGCGGGCAACAGTGATACCGGCAATGCGATTTTGGATTTGAGCAATACCGCGACCATCCGCTCCTCCATTGCGACCGGCTCACACTTCTATTGTGATATCGATGTCACAAATGTGGATTCCATCGGTTCAAATGCATTTAAGAATACAATCAGCGCAAATGGTAATAATACGCATGTTATCGATGCCAGAGATGTAAAGGCTATCGGTGAAAGCGCATTCTTCGGTATTGAATGTGATAAGCTGTACTTAGGTACCAGTGATGCGGATATTTTGGCAGAGAGCACAGGCTATACATCTATTATCGGTACAACCAGCGGCAACAACATTCAAACTCTGGTGCTGGATGGTACCTTTACGACCAATGCGGCACCTGCGCTTGCTTCCACCAGCTCCGGTGAGAGCGTGACTATTCAAAATCTCAAGATTGCTATCGTGCGCGATGGTAATGATGATATTCAAACCACCACGATTCCGGCGTATGCCTTTGCAACACCGAGAACCGTGAGCGGTACGAGCTTTACACAATCGCCGAATTTGACCATTAATAATGTCATTACGAGCGAGACCACCGGCGAGCCGGGAAGTGAAGTGACTACCTACGCTTCCTTTAACATCGGTGAATATGCCTTTGCCGGCACCGGCTTTACCGCCGCCGAAAAGGATTTTGAAGGTGTAATTGAGATCGGTGCGCATGCGTTTGAAGCTTCCACGATTGTGGCATTCAATCTCGGTGAATCCATTAACAAGATTTATAGCGAAAGCTTCATTCGCTATTGTGATTCGCTGCGCTCCATGGTGATTCAAACGGTTGTTCCCGAACCGGTTGAACCCGAAGAAGGAGAACCCGAGCCTGAACCGATTGATTATACGCAATACCTGGTAGAATTGGTCGGCACGGCGGCTGCGGATGAAAAAATCTCATCCACCGGCACCAAAATCGGTACAACCGCTAATCCGTTTAGAATCACGGTACCGACAGCTCTCTTGCAGACCTATATTGCCGATACGGTTTGGAAGGGCTGGAGCAACTATTTTGCCGGCGAAGCCTATGAATATACTGACGGTAATCATGTTTGGAAGTATTATATCATTAACCCCGATACATCCGACCCCGATGCGATTGCAATGGGTGTGCACATTGTCGGTTATGAATATAAAGGAACAAGAACCGACTTGACCGGCAGAACTTCGGCGGAATACATTAAAGTCCCCGGCACTATCACCGCACCCAACGGTCAACTCTATTGGGTAACGGAATTTGGTGAGGATAAAGACCTTTTTGCGGATATTGATAAGAATTATCCGAACCCGTCAACAAAGATGCAATGCTTTATTGTTGACTTTAAGAGCGCTGCACCTTACTTGAAGTATATCAACGGTTTGTCGCTGCAATCCGACAGATTGTGGGGTATTGACTATACCACTTCAGCCACAAATGCATATAGAAAATCCGGTAATCAGTTATTGAAGATTACAAAGGATGAAAGGTCTATCGTAAGAGTCTTTGACTACAGCTTGACATGGAACTCCCGTACATCCCGTTTCACCTGTGCGCGGCAATCGGCGACCACCTTTAATATCGGTGCTACCGTAACGAACATTCAAAAGGGTGCTTTTTCCGGTAACCAAACAATCAATACGGTAAAGGTTGTTATGCCGGGTTCCGGTGAATATGATTCCTATCACGACAGACCGCTCTTAAACTATATTGAAGCGGGCGCATTTGCCAACTCGAAGGTTACAACCTTTGACTTTAGAAACTGTTATGACCGTGTACCGGATAATAACGGCTTCTACAGTAATTCCTTCTTCATACATATCGGTGAAAGTGCGTTAGGTCTGGCAAGAGAAAAGGTGCTTAATTCCTCGGGCTACTATGAGTATGTGGGCAATTCCTCAATCAGCATCATTGTGCCGAAGGATATCACGATTTCGACCGATAATAACAACAATCCTTATAAACTTGAAGATAAGTATAAGGATTCCAGTGAATACTTCTTATATGCGAAGTATGGCTGTATCACGGCAGAAAATCCGGATTCGCGCGGCTCGTCTGTAGAGGATGATGCTAAGAAGGCAAAGACACAGGCAGAAGCCGGTAATCAAATGGATGTAAGCATTAACGGCTTCGGCTATCATGTGATGGATAGCGGTGCAAGCTATAAGGAAACCGTTTACTCCTCCAAAACAAGCGCACATATTGCGATTCTGACTTCTGTCAGTAAGGAAAATGGCACCGAGAGTAAGCTGGTGATTCCCTCTACTATCAGTGTGAAGGGTGTCAATTATGAGCTTGTTGCCATTACGGACAGCGCATTTGGTGCCAATGACAGCCTGCAGACCTTAGTGCTGCCGAATAAGGATGTTGCCTTTAGCTCTGCCGCATTTGCGGGATGTATCCATTTGGAAAACATTCAGTATAATGACATTCTTGCCATTACGGAAAGCGCCAGAGAAACGATAGCTGCTGTTCCCGCTGAGTCCGCACAATCCTTTGTGGAGGACCGCAGCGAGGACACCGAAGGCGAATAGAACAAATGAAAAAAGGACTGCTGCGGCAGTCCTTTTTTGAATTCTAAATGCAAAATTCTAAATTCAAAATGGTGGCAAGGCGGAGCCGCTGATTAAGGCTACAGGCAACAGCAGCGCGGAGCGCTGAGTGAAGTCGTTTCACTAATGAAGTCGCGCTAAAGCGCTAATGGCGGGCGAGACACTCGTGCTCGTTCCGCTTCGCTCTAAAAAAGCGAGTTCGCTTTTGCGAACTCGCCAACTGAAAACGCGGCAAGCCGCTGAATAATGCGGAGTGCGGAACTTTTGATAGTTTGGAGTGTGGAGAGTGGAGTGTGGAGTTAAGGGAGGGCTTCGCCCTCACCCGATTGTAAGTGCGGCAAATGCCGCACTAAAAGTTTGAAGTGTGGAGAGTGGAGTTTTGGTGGCAACGCGTGGCGTTGCATTGTAAAGACCTCTCGACTGCGCTCGAGGTGACAGATTTGTGTCACCTTGAGGAGCAAAGCGACGAAAGATCTTTTAATTTAGCATTTAGCATTTTGAATTTAGCATTCATAATTGTTCGCGCAAGCGAACCTACGGCAAGCCGCTGAATGATGTTTGCGCTTCGCGCAAGTGATGCCGGCTACGCCAATGATGCTTGCACTGCGTGCAAATGATGTTTGCGCGGAGCGCAAGTTGATGTGGCAAGGCGGAGCCTTGCATTATAATGTGCCGCAAGTGCGGCACCACCATTGGCTAATATGCCAATAGGCTAACAGCTAATAGGCTGATTTAGGTGGCAACGCGTGGCGTTGCATTGTAAAGACCTCTCGACTGCGCTCGAGGTGACAGATTTGTGTCATCTTGAGGAGCAAAGCGATG
>JAFWGH010000082.1 GCA_017512465.1 Clostridia bacterium | reverse complement strand
GGTTTTTGCGTTGTATTTTCATCCGTCTAAGTGATAAAATTTCCCTTGAATACGACAAGTATGCAAGAAAAATTTTCTCCCTTATTCGAATAAAACTGCTTAGCAAAAACTGCTATGCACCCTAAAATCGGCAGATTTTTTTGTCAGAATAAAGCAAAATAGTCGCTTAAGGCTGACGCCTAAGCGACTATTTTAATGCAATTATGGCGAAAAAGATGCGATTTGAGGGCTAACCTTCGTTACGAGGACTCACCTTTAGCAGCCGAAGCTTTTTTATTTTACACACGTATGGTTTCACTTTGCAATCCCAAGGAAACCGAAAGCGCTTTGTTCACGCGGTACATATCCTGCAAACGAATTTCACCTGTTTTGCTTTTTAGTCTTGTTTTATCGAGCGTGCGCACCTGTTCGAGCATGACCATGCTATCCTGCGGCAAGCCGCAAAACTCCGCTTTAAGTGCAATGTGTGTGGGCATTCTCGCCTTTCCCTGCCTGGAGGTAATTGCCGCCGCAATAACTGTGGGACTATGCAGATTTCCCACATCATTTTGGATAATAAGTACCGGCCGTAATCCGCCCTGCTCCGAACCGATAACAGGACTTAAATCAGCATAATATATTTCGCCTCGTTTAACTTTCAAAAATATCACTTCCATCGATTGATTTCAATAATATTCTTGACAAAAAAGATGTGCTTCATTCATGTTTAGCTCGGATTTCACTTATTATCTTAATTAATTTTTACTTTTGCCTTTATTTGTCGGCGCTGAAATAAAAATTATATGCCGGCACTTCAAAGGATAGAATATTTCCGTTTTCATCACATTCGCCGCTGTAAGAGGTACCGTTAAGTGTGGCATAAAACAAATACGCTTCACCCTCTTTTTTACAACGTACTTTATTGTTTTTTAAATCCGACATGATATGATAAATCACCGCTGCCGTGTTGGTGTCCGGCAAATCCTTAATCGCCAAAGCGGTTGTTATTTCATCATATTGCAGGGTTACTTCTTTTTCATGAAATGTGTAAACCGTATCAAAGGCATTGTCCTTTGCTTTCATAATCACCTTTTGCGGCTCATTTTCAAAATCGATTTGCACGGTAAAACTGTTTTCACCAATGCTCACTGTTCCCTGAAAAGCAGACATAACAAAGGCTTTCGGTTTTTTGGAAAGCGCACAACCGCCGCAAAACAAAAAAACCGAAAGCAAAAATACAGCTATTATTTTTCTCACAATACTTTCCCCTTCACGGGATATGCCGCCGGTTTCGGGCACATACCGCTCAAAGCACTGTGCGTTCAGGCACCATATCCTTATTCAAATTGAAGCATAGAAGAAGGAATCGCCTCTACCACATCCATGGTGCTCATGCCGCGCTGTGAGAGCTTTTCGGCACAAATATCCCCTGCATCGCCATGAATATATGCGCCGGCAATCGCCGCACCGAAAGCGGGAATCCCCTGTGCGATAAAGCCGCCGATAAGCCCCGCCAAAACATCACCGGTGCCGCCCTGTGCCAAACCGGGATTACCGGTAGGATTGATATGTAATATTTCACCCTTGCGCGCAATAATGGTATTGCTGCCTTTGAGCACAAGCACGGTATGCTCGAAGCGCTCGGTAAACTGCTTTGCATATTTTTGGCGGTTGCGCATGATGTCCTCGATCGGCTTATCCATCAGCGCGGAAAATTCTCCGGGATGCGGTGTAAGAATCGTGTCCCCTGTTCTTTCTTCCAATAAATATATATTCTTTGCCAAAAGATTTATGCCATCCGCATCTATAATCAAATTCCCTTTGCAGCGCTTCATAGCTGTTTCCAACACTGCTAAGGAGCCGAGCTCTCTGCCCAAACCGGGGCCTATGAGCACCGCACTCTTTTCTTCAAACGCAGGAATAAGCTCCTCGCGCGCCTCGGGAGCAAAAAAGCCTTTTTCATCACTTGCCACAGGCAAAAACAGCGGCTCATTGAGCTTGGAGGCTACCGCAGCATATGCCTTATCGGGAAATGCGAGCGTGATTTTTCCCACACCGCTTCTCACCGCAGCGGCAGCACTCATTACCGCAGCACCCGGCATGCGGTAGGAACCGCAGAGCATCAGCAAATGCCCAAATGTACCCTTGTTGGCATCCTCCGGTCTTGAAGGTAAAATGGCGGAGACTATTTTTTTATCGGTAATCTCGGCAACCGCCTTTTCCGTGCTGAAAAAGCGGCGGTCAATATTGATACTCACAACCACGAGCTTGCCGCAGTCCGGTGCCGTTGTTTCCATAATATGTACCGGCTTAAATGCGGAAATGCTCACGGTTAAATCGGCTTTAATATGCCCGGGATCAAAATCCACACCATCGCTGTCAAGACCACTCGGTACATCGACCGATGCGACTGCCGCAGCGGAGCGGTTGACTGTCGCAAATATTGCAGCGCTCTTTTCATCCGCTTTTCCCCTGTAACCGATACCGAAAATACAATCAACCACAATATCGGCATCCTCAATTAAATTGCGGCAAACACCCTGCTGTGTATCGTAATCTATCACTTTTATTTCCAATTCCTTTGCCCTTTCGAGCATACGCACCGGCTCGGCGATACGCGGGAAGGAATGGGTTAATATAATTGTGGGATTTGCGCCGATTTCATACAGCTTGCGGGCGATAACGAAGCCGTCTCCCCCGTTTTTGCCTTTGCCGCACAAAACAGCGATATTCTTCCCCTTTTTATTTTCCAAATCAAATTCCTTGCGAATAACTTTAGCACAGGCAACACCTGCATTTTCCATCAGGCGCATTTCGGTAATGCCCGATTCAAAGCATGCCTGCTCGATTTTTTTAATGCTTTCCCCCGTGTAAACTTTCATAAAACAAGCCTCCGAAATATAATGGTATCTCTATTATAGCATAAGTTTGAAAAAAATGTTGATTTTATTTTAAATAATGCTATAATATTTATTGTTACATATTTTAAACCTACTAAAAACGCAGTGAAGAAGGAAAGTAAGTAATTCCCTTTAATCCCAGAGAGTTCGCGCAGGTGTGAGGCGAGCATTAAAGCATTACCGAAGTTCCCTTTGGAGCGGCGCCCCCGAAATTGTATGGTATTCCTATTCAGTAAGGGGCGACGGCAGGCACCGTTACATGTCCGAATGAGTGCTCTTGTAAAAAGAGAATCAGGGTGGTACCGCGATTTTTTCGTCCCTTTGTGTTAGTACAAAGGGTTTTTTTAATAAAAAATGAAGAATGAATAATGAATAATTGAGGGCGGGACACCCGCACCCGATTCAAATAGTCCGCAAAGCGGAACCAACATCAAAACTCATAATTCATAATTCATTCAAGGCAAGCGATTGCCTTGATGAGAAAGGACATATCATATGCTCAAGAGATTAGATGAAATTAAGGCACAAGCCGTGCAGGAGCTTGCACAAATCAGTGACAAAGCAGAGTTGGAATCCCTGCGTGTTGCCAAGCTCGGCAAAAAAGGTGTCATTACCGGCATCTTAAAGCAAATGGGTTCGCTCTCGGCAGAGGAGCGCCCGATTGTCGGTCAAAAGGCTAATCAAATCAGAGCCGAGATTGACGCACTTATTAAGGAAAAACAAACACAGCTGCAGCAAGCGGAGCAAAATTTAAAGCTTGCTGCGGAGACCGTGGATGTTACGATTCCCGGCAAAAAGCCGGAAATCGGTCACACCCATCCTTTAAGCATTGTACTGGATGAAGTTAAGGAAATCTTCTCCGGAATGGGTTTTGATGTGGTGGAAGGTCCCGAAGTGGAGTGGGATTATTATAACTTTGAAGCACTCAATATTCCCAAGGGTCATCCTGCAAGAGATACACAGGATACTTTCTATATCACCGAAAACATGCTTTTGCGCACCCAAACCAGTCCGGTACAAATCAGAACCATGGAAAAGAGAAAGCCTCCCTTCCGTGTAATTGCGCCCGGTCGCGTATACCGTTCGGATGCGGTGGATGCCACACACTCCCCGCTATTCCACCAAATTGAGGGTCTTGTACTCGATGAAGGCATTACCATGGCAGATTTAAAGGGCACACTTGAAGCCTTTGCCAAGCGCCTTTACGGTGAGCAGACCAAAACCAGATTCAGACCGCACCACTTCCCCTTTACGGAGCCGAGTTGCGAAATGGATGTGAGCTGCTTTAAATGTGGCGGCAAAGGCTGCTCCATGTGTAAAGGCGAAGGCTGGATTGAAATTTTAGGCGGCGGTATGGTACATCCGAAGGTACTCAAAAACGGCGGTGTGGATGCCGACAAATTCAGCGGCTTTGCCTTTGGTATCGGCTTGGAAAGACTGGTCATGTTCCGCTTTGGTATTGATGACATGCGCTTGTTGTATGAAAACAATATCAAATTCCTGGAGCAGTTTTAAGGGGGTGTAAAACATGATTTTATCAAAAAGATGGTTAAATGATTATTGTACAATTGATATAGACGATAAAGAATTTGCCGAAGCAATCACCCTGACCGGTTCTAAAGTTGAGGGATGGGAGCATGAAGGCGAAGAATTAAAGAATATTGTTCTCGGTAAAATTGCTGCGATAGAGCGCCACCCCGACAGCGACCATTTATGGGTTTGTCAGGTCGATATCGGTGCCGAGGAGCCGGTACAAATTGTTACCGGTGCGCAAAATTTAAAAGCTGGCGATTATGTTCCGGCAGCATTGCACAAGAGCGTGGTTGCCGGCGGGCAAAAAATCACCAAGGGCAAATTGCGCGGTGTTATGAGCAACGGCATGCTCTGCTCGGTAGCGGAACTGGGATTAACGGTCAATGATTTTCCCAATGCGATTGAAGACGGTATTATGACCATTACCGATGAATGTGAGCTGGAACTCGGCAAGGATATTCGCGATGTTTTGCGCTTTAATGACACAAAGATTGAATTTGAAATCACTTCCAACCGCTCCGACTGCATGTCTGTGACCGGTCTTGCAAGAGAAGCGGCTGCCACCTTCGGCACCAAACTCAGCATGCCCAAACCCATTGTTAATAAGGGACACGGCGATGTAAACGAACACTTAAAAGTAAGCATTCACAATCCGGATTTATGCTACCGCTATATCGGCGCTGTGGTTGAAAATGTGCGCATTAAGCCCAGCCCGCTGTGGCTCAGAGAAAGACTCAGAGCAAGCGGTGTCAGACCGATTAACAATATTGTGGATATTACAAACTATGTCATGCTCGAGCTCGGTCAGCCGATGCATGCGTTCGACCTGCGCTATTTGGAAGGCAATGAAGTCAATGTACGCACGGCAGAAGCCGGTGAAACCATCACCACCTTAGATGGTGAGGAGCGCAGCTTAAATGAAGACATGCTTGTAATTGCCGATGCAAAAAAACCTGTTGCCGTTGCCGGCGTTATGGGCGGTGAATACAGCGGTATTATGGACGATACAACCACCATTGTGTTTGAATCAGCCTGCTTTAACGGCTACAGTGTTCGCTCTACGGCAAAAACCTTGGGCATGAGAACCGAATCCTCCTCCCGCTATGAGAAGGAGCTTAATCCCGAAAGCTGTATGTTGTGCATCATGCGCGCGCTCGAGCTGTTACAAATGCTTGATGCGGGCGATGTGGTCAACGGTATGATAGATGTATTCCCCACCCCGAAAGAGGAAGTGAAGCTGCCGCTTGACGCACAGTGGATTAACAACTTTATCGGCATTGATTTGAGTGCGGATGAAATGACAAAAATTCTTAAAAAAATCGGTTTTGAAGTGCGTGACGGTGTGATTACCGCGCCGTATTTCAGAAACGATATTGAGCACCAGGCGGATATTTCTGAGGAAATTGCGCGTTTCTACGGCTTTGAAAAGATTCCGAACAAGAAGCTTGACGGTGTGGCAGAAGCGAAACTGACAGATGAACAGCAGTTTGAAAGATTAATTGAAACGACTATGCGCGCCATGGGTTACAGTGAAATCAGCACCTTCTCGTTTATCAGCCCGAAGGCGTATGATAAAATCTGTCTGCCTGAAAACAGTCAGATGCGTGAGAGCGTTGTCATTTCCAACCCGCTTGGTGAAGACACCTCCGTTATGCGCACCACTGCGATTCCGAGTATGCTGGAAGTGATTGCCAGAAACTACAACTTCCGCACACCGGGTGCGAAATTCTATGAAAACGCCACCACATACAAATCCAACGGCTTAAAGGAGTTGCCGGATGAGAGCAAAATGCTCACCTTTGGAGAATACGGTGCCGAGAGCGATTTCTACTCCATTAAGGGCGCCGCTCAAAAGCTGTTTGATATTTTGGGTATCGAGGATGTCGCATATGTCGCTTATAAGGACAGCGCCACTTTCCACCCCGGCAGGACCGCCAAAATCATGGCAGGCGATACCATGCTCGGTATCATCGGTGAGATACACCCGAATGTGTGCAAAAATTATAAAATCGGTGCCAAAACCTATATCGGCTATTTAGACAGCAAGGCTTTATTCTCGCTCAAAAACACCGACAAAGTCTATCACCAGCTGCCGAAATTCCCTG
>JAFWGH010000005.1 GCA_017512465.1 Clostridia bacterium | reverse complement strand
TGTAGTTTTTTCTGAACAGCAACTGATAAAACATCTTGGTTAGCATATTTATCTTTTACTATCTTGTTGACGCCATACTTTTCTCCATTAATTTCACTAATTAGATCGCCTGCAGAATAGAAGGGTATATTTAGATGATGAGCAACTTTACTGCCAAGCGTACTTTTACCTGTGCCATATATTCCCGCTAAAAATATAGTCCCCAAAAATTTCACATCCATTTATAATATGTTTAGAGTATTTTAGCACAAATCCAAGTTAATTTCAAATAAAAACGGTTTCTTCTAAGTATTTGCCACTACTTAGCAGGGAGCGAACGCTCCCTGCTTATCTTTTTTCTATATTTATTCCCGTTTTTTCTATATTTTTCCGATTTGCTTTATTGTTGCTAAAACATCATATAAAATGATATAATGAGTATGAGGAGAGGAGAAGAAACGAATCATCAAATGAATTGTTTCTTCTTTAGCGGAGAGGTTTATTGCAACAAATAATAAACTGTGCCCTTTGGGCACCACTATAACTTCACTCTCTACCCTTCACACTCCAAACTTTTTAAGCAGGTGATACTATGAAAATCGGAATTTGTGAAGATATTTTGGAGCACGGGCAGTTGCTGCAAGCTATGATTGAAAAATACTATTCTGCCAAAAAAGCAGAGTGTGAAGTGATGCTGTTTTCAAGCGGCACTGCCGCACTTGAAAGTGCGTTTGCCGCCGAGGCGGATGTGTTTTTTATAGACATTGAGTTGGGCGATATGACCGGCATGGAACTGATACGGGAATTGCAGGCGCAAAACCCTGCCTGTTTTTTTGCGGTGACCACCGCCTACCGCAAGTATTTGGATGCCGCTATTGATTTGCGGGTTTTGCGCTTTTTGGACAAGCCGTTAGAAAAGGCGCGTGTATTCTCTGCGCTCGACAAAGCGGAGGAAGAAATCAACCGGCAGCTGGTGGTCATTAAAGGCAAAAACAACAAAACTTACCGCTTTAAGCAGGAAGATGTGATTTACGCCGAGTCAAAATTCAAAAAATCTTTCATCACCACCACCGATATGGTAATTGAAACGGCACTGCCGCTCAAAGACATCAAAGCCCTTTTGTCTTCCCCCATCTTTTTGGTGCCGCACGCTTCGTTTATCATTAACAAAAGCTACATTGTGCGCTTTGAGCGCAAAGCCATTACCATTAGAGAAAACAAAAAAGACATTTCTATTCCGGTATCACCGAATAAACAACATGAAATGAAAAGTCGGTTAATGTAAAATAATGATTCAATATTACTTTAGAGGTGAAAAATGAGTAAAGTTATTATTGATATTATATATTATTTGGTTGAGGCAGTCGTGTTTTGGCTGTTTTGTGAAAAAGCCTTTAAAGCAAAAAACAAAGTGTTAAGTTTTACTTTAACTTTGCTGGCGTATGCCGCTATGTTTTGTATAGGATTAATGAGAATTAATTATCTCAATATAGTTTCAACTATCATTTTTCATTTTTTATTAATGCTGTTTTGCTTCAAAACAAAACCTTTGATTGCAATAGTGTTTACTATTTTGATTGAAGGTTCTATTGCCGCATCGGAATATATTGCCATTCCCATTTTGGCAGCAATTCTCGGAAAACATTTTAATGACTTTGCAACTGACGATTGGTTTTATCTTGTTGCTGCCATTATCAGTAAATCAATTCTTATCTTGTCATATTTCGCGTATTTAAAACTGTATAAAAAACATAACAATTCTTTTGATAACACAGGATATGGCTTTATCCTTTTAATATCCATTTCCAATATATCTTTGTTTATGTTAATTCAGTATCTTTCCAATGGCATGACACCCAATGTTCAATTATATGTTGTTTGGGCAATTAGTGCCATCTTTTTCTATGTCGCATCATTTTTGACGCTTAATTATCGCAATTTTATGATTAGCAAGACAAATCAAATCAGTGAATTAACCATCGAAAATCAAAAGAAAGAGTTAGACGAACAATATTTTTCGGTATTGGAAAAATCGAATGACGATATGCAGATTTTAGCGCATGATTTTAAAAATCACCTTTCGTATGTGCGCCATTTAGATAGTGCTGAAGAAAAAGACAAATACATTGATAAAGTCTATCCCGAAATAGAAAAGTTTCAACAAACCGCCTCTACCGGTAATAACACGCTGGATGTCATACTCAGTAAATACACATCCATTTGTGCACTGAAAGCGATAGATTTTAAAACAGATGTTAAAAATGCCAATCTTGCTCAAGTGGAAAGTGTAGATTTAATTGCTTTGCTCAACAATCTTTTAGATAATGCGGTAGAAGCCGCAGAAACAAGCGCGGCAAAACGTATCACACTCACTTTAGTTAAAGACACACAATTTATAGATAAATTGGTGATTGCAAACAGTTGTGACACAGCGCCCGCACAAAGCGGAGATAAATTGCTCACCCGCAAAAAAGAGGGCGCACTCCACGGCTCGGGACTGAAAAGCGTGAAAAAAGTTTGTGAGCAATGCGGTGCCAATTACGCTTGGGAGTATGACAGCGAAGAACGCCTTTTCACCACCACCGTTTTAATGCCAAAAGAACAAAATGGCAATTAAATATTATTTACTGATTATGAAAGAGAATGCCTTTTTTGGGCGTTCTCTTTTATATTTATTCCTGTTTTTTCTATACTTTTCCGAAAGCCTTGCACGGGCATTGATAAATAAGTATGATAAGAGTGGAAAAGTGAAAGGAGTGGTACCTATGAAAATTAAAAAACTTTTATCTTTAATTTTGGCTGTACTGCTTTTGTGCGGCTCGGTTTCTGCTTCGTTTGAGAGCATTGCGGCAAATGCTGTTTCTGCCGATTCCTTTGCAGAGTCTGTTGCAGAATTGGCAGAGGAAGAAGCCGAAGAGGGCAAAACGATTGAAGAGTCGGCAGCCAGCCGCATTATAGTCAAAGCTTCTAAAAGACCTGATACATTCGGCGATGCCGAATGTATCAGGGGAACCAATGGCAAATACATTTTTCAATATGCCGATGATAGTAAGGTAGAGGAAGCATTGGCATACTACAACTCTCTTTCGTTTGTAAAGTGGGCAGAAGCCGATAATGTAGTGCAAACACATTCCGTGCCGTATGGGGAAGCCATGCTTGGCACCAACAGGGCGAATGAATATATTGCGAATCACGAAATATCAACTTCATCCGTTAGAGTGGCAATCGTTGATACAGGGATTAACTTTAATCACGAAATGTTTCAGTGTGATAGAGTGGTCAACTCCGGTTTTAATGTCAGCGGAAGCGGAATCGACAATTCGGCACAGGATGATATGGGGCATGGTTCTTGCGTTGCAGAGATTGTGTTTAATAATACAGCCGATAATGTATCTATTATCGGCTACAAAGTGATGAATAAAAGTGGCAATGGCACCAACCTTGCCGTTGCCACCGGCATTGAAAAAGCGGTTGAAGATGGGGTAGATGTGATTAATTTATCACTCGGTGGCGCTGAAAATGAAGTGGTAAGTGAAGCCGTTATCTATGCCATAAGGAGTGGTATTACCGTTATTTGTTCTGCAGGCAATTCTAAACTGGACACTGTGCACTATACTCCTGCTAAAATGAGCGAACCGATTGTGGTAGGTGCTATCGATAAAGCAGGCAACAAAGCCTATTTTTCCAATTATGGTGAATCGGTAGATTTTGTAGCACCGGGCGCAGATTTAGAAAGCACATTCAGTGATGATTTAATTAACGGTACTTCGTTTTCTGCACCTTATGTAGCAGCGGAAGCAGCCATACTGCTTTCTGTTCACCCGGAGTATGACTGCAATGCAGTGTGCGAAGTATTAAAGAGAGCATGTATTCCATATGAGCATTTAAGGTATCACGATGGTTATCATCCTATTACTGAGGATAGAGGGGTAACATATCACGATGTATATGAAAACTGGGGAGGCTTTTTAGATGAAACACCTTCATCAGAGGCTCTTTATTACGGTGATGGTATGCCGCAGGTAGATTTGGCAGTAGAGTTTGGCAGTGATTTTGAGAGAGAAACAGAGCCTAACTTTTCCATTGATTCTGGTCATTACATTGATGAAGAGTATGACTTAGAGATTACCGCAGCACCAGGCACGGAAATTTACTATACACAGGATGAATCGTATCCCTCAAAAGAGAATGGAATCAAAGTGGATGGCAGTATTCATTTAGATGAGCTGCAATCTTTCCGTGCGGTTGCGTTTTCAGATAATAAGGCGCCAAGTTATTTTACCGCGAGGGAATATTGGTTTGAATATCACACTTCTCCGGAGGACTATACGTTTAAGCATATGTCTTACGGTAATTATTATAAGGCATACAACGGTACAAGAAAAAACATAATAGTGCCGAGCAAGTGCAAAGGATATGATGTGGAGTGCTGTTTTATTAATACACCAAACACTCAATTAACTTCCATTTCGTTCGAAGATGGAATAGAAGGGATTACTCTGAAAAATAATCCCAATCAAGTCAATTATAATAATAACCTATCAACTGAAACAATCAGAGTTTTTAGAGCAAACAGTATTACATCTTTTCATGTGTCGGGAAATGAACTGTTTGAATCCTTAGTGCAAATTGATATGCCAAATCTCACTTCTGTCGGATTCTACGATAATTCCCCCATTCGAGAAGTGAATGCTCCAAAGGCAACTTTTATATCTTTTGCTAATTGTCCGGATTTAATTAAGGCGGATTTTCCCCTTGTTACTAAATTGCCGAGTACGAGTCAGGGCTTTAAAAAGTGCTTCTCCATTCAAGAGATTAATCTGCCAAATTTAGAAGTTGTTGATTGTGACCAAGCTTTTCGAGATTGTTGCCAATTAGAAAAACTGAACATTCAAAGTGTAAAAGAAATCAACTGTCAAACAAATGCATTCGCTAATTTGAAAAAGATGACTTCACTAGAATTATTAGATTTAGAACTAATTCGAGAAAAAAGTCAAGATCAGTTTTCTGCTTCATCAATCACTAGTTTATATGCACCAAAACTAAAGTATTCGGGTGATTTGCTTGGCTATAAAATGGAAAAATCTGATTTTAACGAGGACACTATCTATTACAAAATGTTCCTTTCTTCTGCTTTTGAAGGAACAGATGTTATAGGGGAAGGGCAGGCTTGGAATCAGTTTGAAAACAGACAATATGATTACAAGTATCCATTGGATATCTATGGCACCCCAGGAACCTATGCTGAAGCATATGCAAAAGTGTATCACTTGAGATTTTTTGCATTACCGATTTTAGAATCGGAGCCGGAGGAAATGGGTGCTAATGCAGACGGAACAATTACTGCCGAAGTGTTTGGGTTCAATAAGCAAGTACAGTGGTATGGTACTAATCGCAAGGATAACCACGGCGGTATGCCGTTAAGCGGTGAAAAAAGCGAGACTTTAGATACTTCAAAGTACAATTACCGCTATTATTACTGCAAGGTGAAAACCAGTGATGGTGAATACAAAAAAGACATCACCACAGGCGTGAGTGATTTAAGCTTCTATAACTACCTAAAAGACAAGTCTATTAATATTTCAGATATTTCGTTATTACTTATGCATGTAGGTCAAACTGTGGCTACGGGCAATGAGAAATATGATATTAATGAAGATGGTGTCATTGATATTGCTGATGTCTCCATTTTGCTCAGCAATGATATTTATGGGATGAAAGTGTAGTTTAGTTAAATCATACAAAAAAATCCCCGATAGAGTCAGTGACTCTATCGGGGATTTTTGCATTGTTTAGTGCTTACGATTGAAAAGAACTACTTTTTCATTATTTGAATATCAATTATTCTTGTGATAAAATTAAATTGCAAAAACAATAATGGCGGTGAAAAGATGAAAGTTAGTAATTTAGGTGACAAATGGTTTTTAATATACAGAAAATGCCTTGAGTCTTTTTCTGTAACGAATGCAATAAGAATTGCATATTACTACAGACCTAAAAAATTGTATAAATATTTCGTGTTTGATAAACATTGGAAAGACAATGTACAAAACGGCACAATTGTATTTAACTCTGCAAATAACTTTAACGACCCGCTTGACTCCAGATGGTATCTTGATTACGAAAAAATACTAAAGAATAGGATGAGAGATATTGGTAGCAGTACGGATATTGTTGAAGAACTTTTGACTTACAATGGCAAAAAAAATTATACTTTGCTTGAAGAAGATATGTTATATTTATATGACACATTTAGGATATCCTGTTTCAGTGAAACTCCCTGCTCAAATGTAATGTGGGGGCATTATGCAGATAAACATAAAGGGTTTTGTCTTGAATATGATGTCGACAAATTAACGAAGAAATTAAAACCATTAATGCCAGTAATTTATACGGATAAACCTTTTGACGCATCTGACATAATTGACATGAGAGGAATAGATGATAAATTTGCAATGTTTTGTCCGGCGCTTTTCAAATCTAAAGATTGGTCATATGAAAAAGAATGGAGAATCCTAATGCCTAAAAGTGAAGTCGATATTAAATTGTACAATATTCCTGATGCTATAACGGGTGTGTTTTTGGGTTTTAAAACCTTATCTAGTGGGGATGCCGATGAACTCGAAAATTTAGCAAATCAAATGAATGTACCAGTATATAGGATGGAACGCTCATATTTGTCATATGATTTAGTTTATTCATCGATATCTGATTTAAAATGTGGAAATTCAGAAGGTTTTTTAGTTTAAAGGAGGTAAATTATGAATTTATTAGATATGGAATGCACAAACCAACTCAGTAAACGGTTAGCGTAAAAGTGCATTTCATATTAACGATATTTCACCTAATCGGGGGCGGTTTGCTTTTTTTACTTGTCGCTCGTTTTAAAAATAAGTATTTATTATCAATCTGAAACTTTTGAATTTATACCAAAATATATTTTTCCAAAAAAGTTGTTGACAAATCAGAAAGGATAGTATATAATCATCGTATCGAACATTTGTTCGATAATTACAAATAGCTGTAGAAGATACGAACATATCCGGTTTATAGCTATTGTTGACATCAAATTAAATATACACCCGCTTTTGCGAGCTCTTTGAAGCCGAGCGAAAAACATGACAATGCGTCTGTTTTTCTGTTCGGCTTTTTCTTTTTGCTTTTTTCAAAAACACCCCCATAAAACACTCTGTTTTTCTGCAACTAGTGAGGGGAATATTTAAAAAAAGTGAAAATCTCACACATTTTGAAAAAAGTTTACTGAAACTTTTGCCAAAAAGCCGTTTTCGTCGGCTACTCTTTGAGGGCTGTTTTTGTGCAAAACATAGAAATTGAAAACTTTTTAAATTTGAGGTTGTAAAAACGGCTTTCTCGCCGCCTACCACTTGAGGGAGTATTTTACCTGAAAAATTGCACAATTTAAAAGTGCTTTTTTGGTCAAGAAAGAGAAATATGTAGCAAATTGAAAAATTTTTTCAAAAAAGCGGATAATTTGCCTTCTCCCTGTTAGTACATATGGGATGTATTTTTTCGGACAAGTGAATAAATCAATAAAAAACCGGTGAAAGGGGGTGATAGAACTCACACTCTGAACCTTGAAAACTAAACGACCGTACGAAAGAGGATATGCTTGCCACGATGCCGAAAGGCGGAGCGAGCGAAACGCAGCCAAAGGGGTGCAGGAACTGCTTTCGAGGAGAACGGCAAAACCACCAAAAACCAATGACAAATACTGCCCCCCCACGTTTAAATGGGAGCAGTATACCTAAAAATGAAAGAAGGAATATTATGAAATCATTTAATAACTTAAAAATCATCGGAATTGACCATGGTTACGGGAATATGAAAACCGCTAACCATTGCTTTCCAACAGGCATCACCGGCTATGATGCCGAGCCGCTTTTCACCAAGGATATGCTTGTATATGATGGGAGGTACTATCTCGTCGGCGAAGGGCACAAGGAGTTTTTGGCAGAGAAGCACACCGACAATGAATACTACTGCTTGACACTTGTAGCTATTGCAAAAGAATTAAAAGCAGAAGGTCTGACCGAAGCCGATGTCGTGATTGCCGCAGGTTTACCGCTGACTTGGACAAGCGGGCAAAAGAAAGCATTTGCGGATTACTTAAAACAAAATGAGACAGTGGTATTTACTTACCAAGACATCGATTATCACATTCGCATTGCAGATGTAAAGATTTATCCTCAAGGGTATTCTGCTGTTGCGCCCTTCGCTTCCTCGCTGAAAGGATTGTGCCTGCTTGCCGACATCGGTAACGGCACAATGAATACGCTTTACCTTGTCAACGGCAGACCGCAAAACGGACAGATGTTTACCGAGAAGTTCGGCACCTACCAATGCACGCTCGCAATTCGAGAAGGATTTATGCGCCAAACCCGCAGAGAGTTAAACGACTATATCATCGATGAAGTGTTGCGCACAGGAAGTGCAGATATCCCACAAGAGGATTTGGACATCATCACCCGCATTGCCGAAGAATATGTGGCAGACATCTTTCGCAGACTTCGTGAACACGGTTATGATGAAAACACCATGCGGCTCATTGTGACCGGTGGCGGCGGGTGCTTAATCAAACACTTTTCATCTTTGTCGAGCGAAAGAGTGCAATTTGTAGCTGACATCTGTGCAGCGGCAAAAGGCTACGAATATATCGCCGAAATCAAAATGAAAGCGGAGCACAAAAATGGGGAATGATTACAGACTCAATTTGCGCTTTCGTTTGAATTGCCCCAAAGAAAGAAAAGCGGCGGAATATTTGAAAACCTTACAAGGGCAATCACGCAATCAATTTATTTGCGATGCGATTCTTTCCTATATGGAACAGCAAAGCGGAAAGACAATTTCTATCTCGGATATACGCACCGTATTGCAAGAGGAACTTAAAGCGGTTTCTTTTGTTTCGGTTGGTGTAAAACCCGATACCAGTGATGAGGAAGAAGCAGCTCAAAATAATATTCAAAACCTTTTAGAAGATTTAGAAATGTTTGATTGAGCCATTATGGCACAAAAAAGCTCTTTCAAAAACACTGGTTTGTGCCTTCCTGGCACAAAGGATATTTAATACCGGCGCATATTATGAACGCAATCATCGGAGAATAGGTATGAGGCATAAAACAGGCATTAATGTACATTCTTGGGAATGTCTCATACCGTAGCAAGCAGGGCAAAAATATATATTTTTGCCGATTGCCACCTCAAAAAAGCGGCAATCACTTTAGGGGAATGATTCCCCTAAGACCCTTTGAAAAACACATATTGACAATATAACGGTCAGCCGTTATAATATACTAAAAGGCAGGTGATTAAAATGGATATTAACCATATCATTGAAGACCGTCATCTTTCAAAATATCGCTTGGCAAAAAACAGCGGTATTCCGTATATGACGATTAATGATATTTGCTCGGGCAAAGCAAACCTTGCGGATTGTAATGCAAGAACAATCTATAAGCTATCCAAAGAACTCGGCATTTCAATGGAAGAAATGCTGGAGCCGTATTTGCTGCCCCGCCCTGCTTTTGAACTGTTTAAGAGCAATGTGTGTCATC
>JAFWGH010000081.1 GCA_017512465.1 Clostridia bacterium | reverse complement strand
GAGAGTGCCCCGCGGGGCACTCTCCGCTCCGCTTCTACTATATCTTTACAACTACTATTTACTGTTTTGACTTTCAACAGGACTTACCTATGCGCTGACACTAAAGACTTACCTATGCGCTGACTAAACAGTGTCCCGCCCACAACTTCACTCTCCACACTCCACACTTCACACTCAAATAAGGATTTGGGAGCCGAACGGCTCCACAAATCCTTATTTGTCTATATCTTGATAACCTCCCCGCTGTTTCCATCGACAATGACCTTGTCGGCATCGTGCAACGTATGCATTAAATTCTTCACGGACAGTACCGCCGGTATCCCCATCGCGCGCATTAAAATGGCAAAATGGCTGTTGCGCTTTCCCTGCTCCGCTACCGCTGCAACCGTGCGGCGTCTGTCCATAAAATGCACGGCAGACGGCGTAAATTCCCGCGCCGCAATCACACTGCCGAGAGGAATGTTTCTCTCTTTTTGTCCGCGCGCGGTCAGTATACACAACAGCGAGTGTTTAATATCCCTCACATCCGCAGCGCGCTGCTTAATGAGCTGCGAATCGGCAGCGGATAATAAATCAATAAAGCTATCGCAAGCGCTTTCCATTGCCATTTCGGCATTAAAGCCGCTTGCAATTTTTTCTTTTATCATGCGCTGCATGTCGGGGTCATGTGCCATATAAATATGCCCGGTGAAAATATCCGCTTCCTCTTTGCTGACAATGCGGCGCAGGTCGCTTGCCGCGGCGTTTGTTTTGTGCGTAAATTCACGCAGCGCCGTTTCATAGCGGTGCTGCTCGCTTTGTTTGCCCGCATAGGCTTGTGTGTTATAGCAAATGGTTTCTTCCTCTAATTTTAGAATTTTGCCGATTGCAAACCCTCCCGAAACCGCAATACCGTTCAGCATATGTTTCACCTGTTTTTATTTTTAGCGCGCGCAAAAAATATATGCGAAAGATTGCAATATTTCATAAATATGGTATGATTAATATATAAAAAAGAGCGGAGGTAATTCATGAACGGTTTTATTGTGTTTTTGATCTGTTTTGTGTCATGCGCTTTATGCGCTTTTGTGATTTGGTTTTTTGTGACAAAGGCAAAAGGCAGATGCCCGTTTTGCGCGATGAAAAGGCTCTTTTTCATACGCAAAATCACCATAGATGAAAATCTCTTTGAGGATTACGGCGTACCCTTAGATAAGCCGATTATGGGTTGGTCGAGCTGGAACACCTTCGCACAGAAAATTAACGAAGATATTATCCTCGACTCCGCCGAAGCCATGGTGCGCTCCGGTTTAAAGGATGCGGGCTATGAATATATCAATATTGATGACTGCTGGCAATCCTCTCTGCGAGACATTAACGGCAGGTTGCAGCCTGATTTTTCCGCATTCCCCTCCGGCGTGGATGCGCTCATTGAAAAAGTCAACGCCTTGGGCTTAAAGGTCGGGCTTTACACCTCTAACGGCGCGCTCACTTGTGAGGATTTGCCCGCTTCTTTAGGCAATGAGCAGACCGATGCCGATTCCCTGGCACAGTGGGGCTGCGAATTTTTTAAATATGATTTTTGCCACCACAAGGTGGATTCCGGCGTGGCGCCACTCATAGAGTGCATGGAGTTTTCCAAAAAAGGGGAAAAGCCGTTTTGTGTGATTTCGCCCGATGATGTGCACTATACCGGCATGGGGCGCACGGTGAGCGAAAAACGCCTGCCGAGCAAAAAAGCCATGGGCTTTTTGTCTCACGGCTCGGGAAAAGCGGTCTTTAGCGTAAATGCTCCCGATGCCGGCGAATACATTCTCACGGTTTGCTACCGCAAGCGCAAGGTGAAAAAAGCGCCGTATTTGCTGGCAAAAATCGGTGAAAAATATTTTGAAGTGCTCTTTCCTCTTGTCAAAGGCTTAACACCTTTCGGCAGAGTGCAGGCGGTCATTGAGCTGGAAGCGGGGGAGAATACGATTGAAATCGGCAATCCCATTGTCAGCTTTGCGGATGCCGCCTTTCTCCAGTATCGGCGCATGGGACTGGCGCTCAAAAAAGCGACGGAAGGCAAAAAACCAATTGTTTATTCCATTTGCGAATGGGGCATGAGCAGACCCTATTTTTGGGGCAGAAAAGCGGGAAATATGTGGCGCACCACGCCCGATATCCGCGCAACCTGGTCAAGTATTCTCCACATTTACTCCCACAATATTCGCCTGTGGAAATATGCTAACCGCGGGCATTATAACGACCCCGATATGCTTGAGGTCGGTAACGGCAATCTCAGCGAGGATGAAAACAAGGCGCACTTTGCACTGTGGTGTATGATGGCGGCACCACTGGTGCTCGGCAACGATATCCGCAAATTTGTCGGAGCGGACGGCGCGCCTGATACCGCTAACCCGACTCTGCGCATTGTCACCGATAAAGAGTTGATTGCCATTGATGCGGACAGCTTGGCAAAGCCTGCCAAGCGCGTGAAATACGGCAGAGCGGATGTACTTGCAAGACCGCTTGAAAACGGCGATATCGCCCTGTGCTTCTTTAATAAAAGAGGCGGCACAAAGAAGGTTTCCTTCCACCTCGCGCGCCTGTGCGATGACCCGTATTTCGGCTTGCAGGGCGCCTCTTCCTTCACGGTGAGCGCTCTGGGGGAGAATACACCCTGCACCGCCGATACCGTTAGCGCCGAAGTGCCTAAGCACGGTGTCAGGCTCTACAGAATTTCCCCTCAAAAGTAAGTAAACAGGTCAAAGAAGGGGCAGCCTAAATAAAGAGGAATAGCTCAAAATCGCCTCTTTTCCCGCTATAATTGCAGTAAAAACTGCCAACTGGCGTCAGCCAAGAGTTACTATGTAAAGGGTAGTTTTTAACTACCTAATACATAATGACTGCGGCTCATTTGCGGTAAATGGATACGCAGTTGTGGAAAGGAGTAAAATTTCACTCGAAAGCGAACAAAGCAATACAAACACATTAACAAACAAAAAATGCTTTCCGAAAAACGCATCACCATGCGGCTTTCAAAAAGCAAAAGCGTTACATTTTTTGTCGGTTCCTGTTCACGCGCTCGCTGTACACAAGCGGCGCATATAGTAAACTGCCCTTGCCCCGAAGCACTCGCTTTGGGCAAGGGCTTTCAAATCTCCCGAAGGGCGCACTTACTCACCACCCGAAAATCTCTGCGAGATTTTTCGGGCGGTGGTATTCTAACAGGCGTTAGAATCGTGCGCTCTGCGAGGCTATGCGGCTTGCCTGATGAACAGCAAACACCGAATGTTTTTTCGATGAATCATACACAATGAAAAATTCAAGTATTATATGTAATCAGTCCTTCTTTCAAGAGGTTTTTTATGCTCTTGGCGTATAGCCGAGGGCTTTATTTTTTGATAATATTATTTCAAGGCTTAAACATATTATTTATTGGCAGTGTTTGTTTTTATTGACAAACACATTCAGTCAATGATAAAATGAAAGAGCCAAATAATTTACATTTGAATATTACCCTTAATAGGATAAGTATGTTTTTTACTTTTTGGTAAAAATGCATACTCTATTATTCATACTATCCTTTAGGGTAATTATGTAAATTGTTTGGCGACAGTTGGAGTTGTGCATTTTTCGGTGCGTGGCTTCCTGCTGCGCACTTTTTTAATTTTCAGGAGGAAAATAAATGAAAAAAACTGTCAGTTTTTTACTTGTTTTTGCTATTGTGTTTTCGGTGATGGCAGGCATGGGGCTTACCACAAATGCAAGCACCAACGGACATTCTCAAACAGATGCTGTTGAATGGATAAAAGCAAGAGGCAATGAACACTGGTGGCAAGATGTTGATAATGCTCATGGTTGCCAATGTGTTGATTTAACAAAGGCTTATTATAATTATCTTGGGCAAAGCATTACGGGAAATGCAAAAGATTATCTCAACACATCTAAATTGCCCTCCGGGTGGTGGATGGATACAACACCCGCTCCTGGTGCCGTCATTGTTTGGGGAGGAAACACATGGACGGGTCAATGGACAACTGGAAGTAATGGCCATGTTGGACTTGTTTACGCTGTGTCCGGTTCCAATGTTTACACGGTAGAAACCAATACGGGAAGTACTAATGGTCAAGGTTCTGCTGCATCAGCTCAATATCGCACGCGTATTAATTGCAATGCGAGATTTATTCATCCGGATTTTTCCAGTGCTACCCCTACAAGTATCCCCGGAACTGTTACAGATTTGAGAAGTGAAAGGACGGTTTACACCACAAGTGAATCTGTTAATTTTACATGGACACCGGTAGCAGGTGCAGAGGAATATTGGGTTTATTTGTGGAAAGATGGTGTTCAATTATATCAGTATAATTGCGGCTTAAATACATCTTTTACACAAGCTCCCTCTTCATCCGGAAAATACACATTAATCATCAGACCGATAAATTCGGTCGGAGCAAATGATTCAAGCCCTTGGTATAAGTATACTGTAACAAACAAAGTGCCGGACGCAGTGACTGATTTAAAAAGTGAAAAGTCTACTTATACTACAAGCGAGCCAGTAAATTTTACATGGTCTTCTGTTTTTGGAGCTGAGGAATATTGGGTTTATCTATGGAAAGATGGTGTTCAATTATATCAGTATAATTGTGGTTTAAATACATCTTTTACGCAAGCACCTTCTTCGCCTGGTAATTACACTTTAATCATAAGACCTGTAAATTCCATCGGTGCAAACGATTCGAGTCCGTGGTACAAGTATGTTGTGGCAGAAAATCCTGCTACTTGTACACACTCTTATTCAAGTAAAATCACCACCGCTGCAACATGTACTGTAGCCGGTGTCGAAACCTTTACTTGCTCCAAATGCGGCAATCAATATACACAAGCCATTGCGGCACTCGGGCATGATTATTCGGGCTTAATTACTAAACCTGCAACCTGCACCGAAAAAGGGGTGAAAACCTTCAAATGCTCACGGTGCACAAGCAGTTATACACAGGGCGTTTCTGCAACCGGCCACAGTTTTGTAAGCAGTCAAGAGTATTGCCAAAACGGCTGTGGCACAAGGAACCTAAATTATGTAGCGCCGCACACTCATTCTTGGGATAGCGGCAAGGTAACCACAGCGGCAACCTGCACAAGCGGTGGTGTTAGAACTTACACTTGTTCTTGCGGCGAAACAAAAACAGAAACAATCCCCGCAACCGGACACAGCTTTGTGAACAATAAAGAATATTGTCAAAATGGTTGCGGCACAAGAAATCCGAATTATGTAGCGCCGCATACTCATCATTATCAAGAAACCGTCATATATCCGGATAGTACACATCTTGGATATATAGAACACACCTGTTCTTGTGGTGATTGCTTCTTTGACTCTTATACCGCACCCACCGGAAAACTTACACTCAAGCATAGTGCAAGAACAGCAAATGCGCTTAAAGTGACTTGGAACAATGTCAAAACCGCTACTGGTTATCAAGTGCAGGTTTCTACAAAAGACGGTAAGAAGTGGGATAAATATTACAACCTTAAATCAGGTGTAACTTTCTACACCTTCAAGAATCTCGCTGCAGGCAATGCCTACAAGTATAGAGTGCGTTTTTACATTGCAAAGAATGGCAAGAACTATTACAGCCCATGGAGTAGCACACTGACTTCTCCGACACTCCCGACCGGTACAACTCTAACCAAACTCACACCGGCGAAGAAGGCATTCACCGCGCAGTGGAAAAAGAACGCAACGGTCACAGGCTACCAAGTTCAATATTCTTTGAAGTCCAATTTTAGCGGTGCAAAGACCATCACGGTCAAGAGTCCAAAAACACTCAAAGCTGTGGCGAAAAAACTGAATGCCGGCAAATACTATTATGTTCGCATCAGAACATATAAGACCATTAGCAAGGTTAATTACTTCTCGGCTTGGAGTAAAACCTACAAGGTAAAAACAAAATAACTCAAGCAAAAAACTGTGAGTCACAGATAACCTGTAACTCACAGTTTTACTTTTAAAAAAATACCCTTGACAAATCGCTTCTCAAGTTGGCAGTTTTTGACTTTATTCTAACAAAAAATAGGTTGATTTTGAGTGCTTCGCAGTTTTTGCTAAGTTATTTTATTCGAATAAG
>JAFWGH010000080.1 GCA_017512465.1 Clostridia bacterium | reverse complement strand
TGATAAATCAACTTTTACAATGATCGAGCTAATGTTTGATTTAACCTTTATTCCGGCAATCGAGGAAGCATTGAAGCTAAATGAATTAGCACTGTCCTTAAGCTCGGAAAAATCAATCGTTCCGATAACAACACTCTCCATTTTATCAATTGTAGCTTCTTCTCCGGCAATGTTCATATTTTTAACGGAATATGAAATATTAAGGTCGCTCACACTAACACCGTCAGGCATATTGGTGAATTCAACAGAAACCGGAAGATTGGCAAGTTTGAAGACCGGAATTGTTATAGTGAAGTCGTCCGAATCCTTGATTGTGATGTTCTGAATCTCATTGCCATATTTATCAATGGCGACAATTGTTGCTTTGTAAGACGCTGTGCTGGTGAGATTTTCTTCAATATCTGCTCTTGCAAGAATCTTATCAATCTTTGAAACCTCGGTCGAAGGACCATGAGCGAGCAATTTATTTTCGGACAAAATGATATTTCCAAGCTCGTACCCTTCCGGAACCGTGGGTGTAGCCGATAAATCAGGTGTCACCTTAACAGAGACTTCTTTATACACATCAAAATACACTTCAACCGAAAGCGTATTTGTGCTCACAATTTGGAACTCTTTTGTGCTGTCAATGGAAACCGAAAGCGGCAAAGTATGCTTACCGGCAGTATTTACATCCAGTGTAGAGGCAGTAACTTTGATATCCTCATCATCCACTGTGCCTATAACAGATTTTTTTCCGACTATTGTCACACTGACAGCAGAATTGGAATATTCACCAAACTGTTGTAAATTAAACTGAGTCGGCACGGTCATTGAATCCATTTGAATGGGCACATCTATGGTGCGCTCCTGCTGCTCGCCGCCATACATAGAATACCCTATCCAGATAGCAAAGGCAAGAATGAGCGAAACAACAAAAACAAACTTATTATTATCTAAGAGTTTGCTGATAGAAAACTTTTTCAATTTATTCATCTTTTTTCCCGCCTTTCTTCGCTTTTATAGACGAGAAAATTCCCTTTTTATTCTGGCTTTGACCCATGTCCAGTGCATTTAGGAGCAATTCTCTAAGTTCACTCGGAGTAACATCATGCTCAATATAACCGCGATGAACAAATGAGATGGCACCCGTCTCTTCACTCACAACCGCCACAACGGCATCCGACTGCTCGGTAATACCGACAGCGGCTCTGTGTCTAGTGCCAAATTTAGCATTTAAATTGGTCGTATTTGTCAGCGGCAAAATACAGCCGGCACTCGCTACTCTCCCCCCGCTGATAATCAGCGCGCCATCATGCAAAGGAGACTTCGGATAAAACACATTTCGAATTAACGAGGGACTAACCTCCGCATCGATAGTCGTGCCGGTTTTCATAATCTCACCAAGCATGGATTTGCGCTCAAAAACGATAAGTGCGCCGATTTTATCATCGCTCATTTCGGAACAGGCACTACAAACACAATTTACGGCGTTTGCGGAAGAAAGTGTGGAATAATGTTTTTGCGTAAACATCTTAAATACGGAATTACGCCCCATTTTTTCCAATACATTCCTTATTTCCGGGGTAAAGAGAATGACAATAATAACAAGTGCTGAAGCAAAAATCGTTTCAAACACGGATTTCATTACCGGCATATCAAAAATCAGCACAGCAATGTATACCACGAACATAATGAACAAGCCTTTAAATATTTGAACCGACCTTGTTTTTCTAATCAATTTAATCATCTCATAAATGATGAGCGTAACAAGCAGGATATCTAAAGTATCCTGCACAGGGCGGTAACTGGCAAGCGCCGCAAGCATTTGTTCAAAAAATGATGATAGAGCAGCCATAACTTCTCCTAAAAATAAAATATATTATATTATAGCACTTTTTTCTTTAATTTAAAAGTTTAAAAGAAGATTTTTTATATTGCTAATTGTATAATTTATATCGTTATTTGTTGTGAAAAATGACGAAGAAATTCTCACAGTTCCTCTATCTAATGTGCCGATTTTTTGATGTGCAAGCGGTGCACAATGTAAACCGGCACGCACACAAATGCCTTGTTTTGCAAGCATTTGAGCAATCATTTCACTCGGCATATTCTTAATATTAAAAGAAAAAACCGGTGCAAATTGATGTAGTTTTTCAATATTCACATACGTTTGAATGTGCGCTTCGTCTTTTAAAGCCTGCCATAAAGCTTTAATATGTGCCGTGTCTGCCCGGTAGATCTTTTCAATGCCTGTTTTTTGTATCCAATCAATGCCTGCACTCATAGCAATAATGCCACCGGTGTTTTGGGTTCCCGATTCATGTTTATCCGGTAAATAATCAGGTTGCAAAAAGCTGCGTGATTGAGAGCCTGTACCGCCTTCAATCACGGTTTTGAGTCTGAGAGCATCCCCGATTAACATTCCTGTACCCATGGGTGCAAACAAACCCTTGTGCGGCGCGAGACAAAGATAATCGATATGGTCATTCTTCATATGAATAGGAATAATTCCTGCGCTTTGTGCGCCATCAACTGCCAATATTACACCATTCTGTTTACAGAGCATTCCGATTTTACGAATTGGCAAGCAAACGCCAAGAACATTGGAAGCATGCGTGCAAAAAACAAGCTTTGTTTGCGCTGTAAATGCATTTTTCAGTGATTGAAGTGTCTTAATATCATCATAAAAATCAACCGAAAAAGTATCGTATTTTATACTATTATATCGCCTTAAATGTTCTAAAACGCGCACAACCGCGTTATGCTCTAAATCAGATATTAACACATGGTCTCCCGGATTTAGCACTCCCTTCATAACCATGTTAACGGCAAAAGTACAGCTCGGAGTAAAAATTACGTTTTCTTCTTTTTCTTCGCCGAAAAATGCTGCCGCTTTGAGTCTGGTTTCATATATTTTTTCGGAAGTAGCAATAGAGTTTTCATAACCGCCTCTGCCGGGATTTGAGTGGTAGTATTTTATCGCATTTTTGTATGCTTCATAAACCTCTTTCGGTTTCGGATACGATGTAGCGCTGTTATCAAGATAAATCATAAGTGCTTACTGAAATAATCTTAATACCTGCTTTTTTAAGCAATTTAACGGCGTTTTGCTTATCGCCGAAGAATACCACACTGTAGCCGCAGCCATCACCCTTTTTGATTTGTTCGGCGCGCTTAATTGTTACGGAATAACCGTTTTTGAGCAGTATTCTTTTGGCTTTTTGCGCATTGGTTATTGAACCGACCTTTACTGTTATTTCAGCCAACATATCACCTCTTTCAAATAAATTGAGTTATATACTCTAACTATTCTATGCGAAGAGGCTCAAAAAGGACAAACTGACAAATAAGGACTTGGTGTTGCCAAATCCTTATTTGAGCAGTTAGCGAAAGGAAGGGCTTCGCCCTCACGCATTATAAGCGGCAAACGGCATATGTACAATCATCCCGCCTACTCGCTAATATGCCAATAGGCTAAAAAAGTATTTGCGCGCTCAAAGAACGCGCAAAATCCTTATTTGTCAAAAAAAGCAGCCGTGGCTGCTTTTTTAATCTATCAAACATATCGCTGTGGCACTGATTCCCTCGCCTCTGCCTGTGAAGCCTAATTTTTCTTCCGTAGTCGCTTTCACACTAATGGCGGAAACATCCGTTTTTAAAGCTGTAGCGATATTTTGGCGCATTTGCTCAATATACGGACTCATTTTCGGCTTTTGTGCAATAATGGTAGCATCAACATTTATGATGTGATGTGCATTTTGAGCAAGAAGCTCTTGCACATGTGCCAACAATACAAGGCTATCCGCATCTTTATAGCGAGGATCAGTATCGGGAAAATGTTTCCCGATATCACCCAGTGCGGCAGCGCCCAACAGCGCATCACTAACAGCATGCAATAACACATCTGCATCCGAATGACCTAACAGACCTTTTTCATACGGTATTTCCACACCGCCGATAATACATTTTCTGCCTTCACAAAGGCGATGCACATCATATCCCTGCCCTATTCTCATGTTTTACTCCTCAAACCGATATCAGCCGAGAAAGCAATTCTCGGCTGATATAGACTTCAATTTATTCTGCTGCCGTCGTTTCCGCAGCAGTAGTGGCTGTTGTAGTGGTTAACTTCTGCGCATCCTTATAATCCTGTACTTCTTTAATCTTGTTCCAACCTAATGAGACTTTTTCAACACTCATCTCATCTAATTGGGCTTGAAGTACATCAGAGGAATATTCGCTTGCCATATCGGTCGGTACCTGAGTTTTCCAATACGCTCCGTTATCCTTAACAAAATACATCAAGTGATAACCGTAACTGGTTTTAATAATTCCGGAATCTCCGGGCTTTCTTGAAGAATCAAAGCACCAATCATTAAATGTTGTTTCCATCTGACCGGGTACAACACTATCATAAAGACCGCCTTTTTCTTTAGAACCGGGGTCAGTCGACTTTTCTTTTGCTAACTCACTAAAGTAATCCTCGGTAGCATTCTTTTTCCACTGCTTTTCAATGGTTTCGATTTCTTCTTTTGCTTCTTTCCATGCAGTTTCATCATTTGTATCGCTCGGCTGAATCAAAATATGGCGCACCGCTACTGTGTTATAGTTCTCGGCAGGCTCTTTTACCACAACGATATCAAATTGGAAAGAATTGGAATCATAATCTGCCGTGTAAATCACATCACTCTGATTTACACTCTTGGAATTTGCTACCCAAAGCTGCGCTTCCTTACCCAAAGCAGTCATTGTCTCGGAAATCTTACCGGTTAAAGTAGCCGTATCTTCGGTATACTCTGTTGCAGCTTCTTTATTCTGCTTTTTCTCATAAGCATTTACAAGCTGAACAAAATTATCCGGATTATCTTTAATTTGCTTATAAAGAGCCTCCGCATTCTTTTTCGTGCTTGCCACACTGTCTTTTACAAGGTTTTCTTTATCCTCATCCTTTAAGCCTTCCTCGGCAAGCTTGTCTGCAACTTCGGTTGTATCAACTCTGAGCGTGTATGCCATAACGGAAGCTGTTGTGTATTTTTGCTTATTTTCATTATAATACTTGCTGATTTCTTCATCAGACAATTTATCTTTATATGTATCGCTCGCAGCGGTTTGTGCATTCTGCGCCTTATACACATTTTCCAACCAAGTGCGCAATACTTTTTGGTTAACGCCGATACCATATACCTCACGAATATATGCATTTAAAGAATATTTATTTTGTTCGGCAGAATCACTTAAAGTGCTAAATGTCTCATCAATCTCTTTAATTTGGTCTTCGGTTAAAGTATTGCCCTCAGCATCCTTATAGGCATAAATCTGCTTTATATGCTCAAGTGCCTGTTCTTCAAAATACTCGCCCCAGGTTTTGGTTTGGTCATAGACACAAGTATCGGTACTCTTGGTCTCTTGCGTATAAAAGCTCTGCTGCCCTGACTGCTCATATTGCTGACTTTGGTTATAAACCATATTTTTAATGTCCGCAAATGCACAGTTCATCTCAGCAACACTTACAGAAGTACCATCCACCTTGGCAGCGGGCAGCATTCTATTGAATACACCGAAATAGTTGAGGAAGAAACAAACAACAACCACACAAACGCACACTGCAACAGTGATGCCTACAATCTTCTTGGTTTTTTGTACCTGTTCATGATTGCGGCTGAAATAGCTGTTCTTTTTCTTCTTTTCTTTTTCGATTCTCTTCTTTCTTTCGAGTCTGTATTGTTCAGCCTCGGTTAATTTTTCCTTTGCCATGAATATGCCCCTTTCGGATATTTATTCTATTGAAATATATTACTACAAACTAAATTAAAATTCAATATAAATTAGAAAATAAAGTAAGCTAAAATGGAACCGATTGACGATTTAACACTTGCATTGTCCGATACTTCTTTCATGAGCGTTTCCTCTTTTTGGGAAGCGATTTCATTAATAGCATCGTCTCGAATTCTGTCTTCACTCTTATGCAAAGGCTCTACTATCATGGCAACATGTGCATAAGTACCATCTTCACTCAGTTCAAATGACACATCACCTTTTTTGGCTTTTTCACCGGATAAGAGTTTCTTGACCTTACCATCCGGCAATTGCTGTTCAATACCATTCCAAGCCATATCGGAAATCAGCGTTGAATCCTTCTTTTCTAACGAAGCAGCTTGTTCTTCGCTGACATTTTCTTTGACTAATTGATAAAATTCATCTTCGTTCTTCGCTTTGGAAATTTTTTCAACAATATTTAATGCATCTTTTTTAGTGACACTTTCGCTAACCTGAACATAAAAATAGCGGAATGTGATAAGGTTATAATTATCAGAATTATCTTTATAAAGCTTGTCTAATTGCTCTTGCGTGACATCCTTTTCCAACACACTTTTAATATAAGCATAATCGTATGCAGACAGTTCTAAATAAGCACGAAAATCCTCTTCAGTGACTTTTGTTCCGATTTGAGATTTCATGTATTCTTCAAAAGATTGATTATAAGAAGAAGCCAGCTCTTTAACATTACTTATATTATCATCAATATCCTTTTTATAACTTTCCGGTAATTCAAATCCTTCTTCACGCGCTTTGTTATAAAAGCTGTACATAATCTTTAAATCATCGGCAGTTTCAGCTTTAATCACATCATTCCAAGTTTCAAAACCGGAGTATTTTTCTTTTTCGGAATCTTCCCAATCATCATAACCCTGTGTGGCGGTAATGAGCTGTTTGGAAGCTTTTTTATTCAAATCCAGATATCCTTCAGTGGCATGACTTTTTGCGTGCTGATAATAGTAAATTTGATAAATATTCATCGGCACGCTTGTGCCATCCACCTTCACGACACTTTTCATGCCCGTAAAGTAAATCACACAGCAGCTGACTGCAAGCGCCAATAAAACACCCGCTACCGACACAGCGACTTTTTTAAGAATTCTCTTTTTCTTAATAGATGCTTTCAAATCTTTCTCTAAATACGCATCTAAAACTTCGGTATCAATATGAATTTTTTCGCCGCACTGCGGACAAACAATGTTTTCCTCATCGTCGATATCATCCGCTGTGAAATGCACTACCGCTTCGCAAGCATCGCAATCAACTACATAATTGCCCTCGGATTCGGACCGGCTTACCATTTCAGTTTTATCCACGCGATAATACTCTATTGCATCACGATTAATTTCAATTTTTTCATTACAATTCGGACATAAAAGATTATCGTCTTCATCCAAATCCTCAAGCTCGAAATATACCTTAGTGGCGCAACTCTCGCAGTCAGCGGCATAGGTTGCTAATTGAATTGCTTGTTCAATCTGTTCCCCTTCATTCTCCGCACTGCTGCCGCTAATAAAATCTTCCAGTGCCGCTTCACTTTCAACATTTTCCACGCTGAAAGTGCTGTCGGTTTTGCTATCTTCCTTAGTGCTGTC
>JAFWGH010000079.1 GCA_017512465.1 Clostridia bacterium | reverse complement strand
TCGGTACCGGTACAAAGGTTGAGCTTGTACAGGGCGGCGAAGTGAAATTGACAAAGTATGTTGTTGTTTACGGCGACATCAATGGCGATGGTCAGGTTTCTATTGCAGATATCAGACTCGCTAAGAAGATGGCAGTTTCTACCGATGGCTTCACTGCATATCAAATCGCAGCTGCTAAGTGCGGCGGTGCAGATGTAGATGTTGCAGCAGTTATCGCTTTGGCAAGTGCAATCTAATTGGAATGAATAAAGCTTAATATACAATTGGCTGTCTCATTTGAGGCAGCCAATTTTTTTGGAGTGTTGTGAATTGTCGAAACTGTTTGTGTTATTTTGGCAATAAACATTGTCGTGTCTTCGGGTGTTTTTTCGCTATAATGCAGGTGCGTAAACTTGCGCACCTGCTATTTTTTTTGTTGACAATCCTTAAAAATAGTGTATAATAGAAAATAAGTTAACAGTGATAACTTTTTTGCTTTGCTTTTTCTGCGCGTTTTAAGATGTGCGGGCAAGAGATAAAAAGCAAGCTATTTATAATGTATTTATACTTTAATAGTATATATTTCTAATAACTCTGTGAGTATTAATGCCGATATGTGTCGGGAGAATCAAAGTGTTTAAAGCGGCATAGCAGAGTAAAAAAGCTTTCGGGTGCTGCACCGGCAGTATACCGCAGGCGAAAAGGGGTTAGTATGAATCAGTTAAAGGAAGCGAGAGATACCATCAACACGATTGATAAGCAGATGGCAGAGCTGTTTGAGCAGCGCATGAAGGCGGTTGAGGAAATTTGCGCCTATAAGATTGAAAACGGCTTGCCGATAGAAGACGGCAGCCGTGAAAAAGATGTGATTGCCAAAAACAGCGCCTATGTTGCGGATGATGTGTTGCGTGAGTTTTATGTAAACTTTATTAAAAGCAATATGCAAATCTCCAAAAACTATCAGCACCGCTTAATGCATGGAATGAAGGTGGCGTATTGCGGGGTAGAGGGCGCATTTGCGCAAATTGCGGCAAGGCGCATTTTTCCGGATGCGGCATTAAGTGCTTTCGGTGACTTTCGCTCGGCATATGAAGCGTGCGAAAGCGGCGAGTGTGATGTAGTCGTGCTGCCGATTGAAAACTCCTATGCCGGTGATGTCGGTCAGGTGATGGATTTGCTCTTTGGCGGCTCCTTGTATGTTAACGGTGTCTATGATTTGGGCGTGATTCATAATCTTATCGGTGTGAAGGGCGCGCAGATGAGCGATATCAAAACCGTTATTTCACATCCGCAAGCGCTCGCCCAATGTCACAAATATATTAAGGAACACGGCTTTGCAAAGCAAAACTATGAAAATACCGCCATGGCGGCAAAAGCGGTTGCCGAAGCAGGCGATATTTCTACAGCGGCAATAGCCTCTAAAGAAACGGCAAAACTGTACGGACTGCAAATTCTCGACCATGATATCAATGCCTCCGACCGCAATACCACACGCTTTGCAGTGCTTTCGAGAAGCAGGAATATCCGCAAAAACCACAAGGGCGACCATTTTATTATGATGTTTACCGTGGCGGATGAAACCGGTTCTTTGGCAAAGGCGATTAATGTGATTTCCGGGAGCGGCTTTAATATGCAGGTACTGCGCTCGAGACCGCTGGCACAGGTTTCATGGCAATATTACTTTTTTGTGGAGGCTGTCGGCGATATCTATTCCGAAAAGGGACAGCAGATGTTAAAAGAACTAAACAAGTATTGCAATAAGATAGAATTGATTGGCTCGTTTAAAGACATTAAACAGTTGAGTGAATAAAAAGGAAGTATATGAATATTCGCGTAAATCTAAAACAAAATCCTTATGATATCATCATACAAAAAGGCGTTTTATCCGAGGCGGACAAGCACCTTGATTTAAAGCGCAAGGTCTTGATTGTTACCGATGAAGGCGTACCCGAGGCTTATGCCCGGACTATTGCCCGCTTATGCGATAGCGCGGTTTGTGTCACGGTAAAAGCAGGGGAGAGCAGTAAAAGCATTTCGGTTTGGGAGAGCTTACTCACCACGATGCTTGCGGAGCATTTTACCCGCGCGGATGCGGTTGTGGCAGTCGGCGGCGGTGTTGTGGGTGACCTTGCCGGCTTTGCGGCGGCAAGCTTTATGCGGGGGATTGATTTTTATAATATTCCCACCACGCTTTTATCCCAAGTAGATTCATCGGTCGGCGGTAAAACCGCGCTTAATCTCGGCGGTGTCAAGAATATTGTCGGCGCATTTTATCAGCCGAAAAAGGTGTTGATTGATTCCTCTGTACTCGAAACCTTAGATGCGCGGCAGCGTGCATGCGGTATGGCGGAAGCGATAAAAATGGCACTGTGCTTTGATAAGGATTTGTTTGAGCTGATTGAAAGCAGTGCACCATATGAACATATTGATGAAATTATAGCCCGCAGTGTGCGTATCAAAGCGCATGTGGTTGAAGAAGATGAAAAGGAAAAGGGACTGCGCCGTGTGCTCAACTTCGGGCACACGATTGGGCATGGCATAGAAGCCGGCGGTGCCTTATATCACGGCGAATGTGTTGCGCTCGGCATGCTGCCGATGTGTGCGCGAGCTGTGAGAGAAAGGCTCGAAAAGGTGTTGCAAAAATACGCCTTGCCGCTAAAAAGTGATGCCCGCGCGGCAGATATTATGCGCGCATTGGAGCATGATAAAAAGCTGGAAGGCGATGTGCTGCACACCGTGTATGTACCGGAAATCGGTACATTCGAAATAAGGCAGACATCCGTGAATGATTTTAGAAAAACAGTAGAGGAAAACTTTTAATGAAAAACAGCTTCGGAAACAGTATCAATATCACCCTTTTCGGTGAAAGCCACGGCAGCGCAGTCGGTGCCGTGCTGGATGGTTTTGCCCCCGGCATTGCAGTGGATGAAGGTTTTATTGCCTCTCAAATGCAGCTGCGCCAGGGGTTGGACAGTATTTCCACCAAGCGTCGCGAGAAGGACAAAGTGCAGATTCTCTCGGGCGTGTTTAATGGAAAAACCACCGGTACACCGATTACCTTTTTAATTGAAAACAGTGCGCAAAAATCCTCCGATTATAATGAAAATCGCCTGTTTGCGCGCCCTTCGCATGCGGATTATACAGCGCATTGTAAGTATCACGGGTTTGAGGATTACCGCGGCGGCGGTCATTTTTCGGGCAGGCTCACCGCACCGATTGTTGCGGCGGGCGCTCTCGCACTTTCGGCACTGAAGAAAAAGGGTATATACATCGGCACACATATTTTGGAATGTGCGACCGTGCGCGATGATGCTTTTCATGATTATGCGAGCAATATTGCTTTTTTGGAATCGGCGCCAATGCCCATACTCAATGCGGGTGTCAGTGCGCAGGTACAGCAGATTATCGAAAAAGCGGCAGCGGTTGGCGACAGTGTCGGCGGTATTTTGGAAACTGCCGTTATCGGCATGCCGGCAGGCGTGGGCGAACCGTTTTTTGATTCGCTGGAGAGTGCGCTCTCTCATGCCATGTTTTCCATTCCCGCCGTGAAAGGCATTGAGTTCGGTATGGGCTTTGAGATTGCAAAATCCTTAGGCTCAAAGGTCAATGATGCTTTGGATGTGGAAAACGGAAAGGTCGTTACCGCAACCAACAATAACGGCGGCATTAACGGCGGTATCAGCAACGGCATGCCTATTCTTTTCAGAACTGCGGTGAAACCCACACCGTCTATCTTTAAAGAACAGCAGAGTGTGAATTTGAAAACCGGCGAAAAAATACGCTTTACCATTAAAGGCAGGCATGACCCGGCGATTGTGCACAGGGCAAAAGCGGTGCAGGATGCATTAACGGCTTTAACGCTTTGCGATATGCTGGCACTGCGCTTCGGTACAGACTTTTTAGCAATGTAAAATAAAAACATGCAGGCGGGCAATCCGCACTGCACATAGTTAATAAAGATGATGAAATACGGACTTATCGGCGAAAAACTCACGCACAGTTTTTCCAAAACTATCCACGAGCAGCTTGCGGATGATAGTTATGCATTAATAGAACTCACTAAAGAGCAACTGCAGTCTTTTTTTGCACAAAAAGACTTTCTCGGTGTGAATGTAACCATTCCATATAAGCAAAGTGTTATGCCGCTTTTGGATGAAATCGACACAGCGGCGGCAAATATCGGCGCTGTCAATACAGTGGTTAATCGCGGCGGGAAGCTCTTCGGCTACAATACCGATTATCTCGGCTTAAAAGCGCTTATAGAAAAAAACGGCGTTTCGCTTGGCGGTAAAAAGGTTATCATTCTCGGCAGCGGCGGCACTTCTTTAACCGCAAAACAGGCGGCGACAAATATGGGAGCGGCAACTGTATACCGAGTCAGCCGAGCGCAGAAAGAGGATTGTATTACTTATGCACAGCTCTATGCCGCACATGCCGATGCGCAGGTGTTAATGAATACCACACCTGTCGGCATGTACCCGCACATAGAGGGAACACCGGCGGATATCTCAAAACTTCCGCAGCTTGAAGCGGTGTTTGATGCGGTCTATAACCCGCTGCGCACCGATTTGGTATTAGCGGCAAAAAAACGCGGACTTGTCGCCTCAGGCGGTTTATACATGCTTGTGGCACAAGCGGTTTATGCACGGCAATTATTTACCGGAACAAACTATGATGCGGCTGTGTTTGATACACTCTACCAAAAGCTTTTAAATGAGAAAACAAACATTGTGCTCTCGGGCATGCCCGGCAGCGGTAAAAGCACGGTCGGTACATTGCTTGCCGCACAGCTTGCGCGCAGTTTTGTGGATACGGATGCACTCATAGTAAAGCAGGCGGGAATGAGCATTAGTGATATCTTTACAAAGTATGGAGAAGTGCATTTTCGCCGATTGGAAAGTGAAGTGATTGCTTCTTTAAGTGGTGAGCAGGGTCTTGTGATTGCACTCGGCGGCGGCGCAGTATTAAAGTGCGAAAATGTGCAGCGCTTAAAGCGCAACGGTAAAATCCACTTTTTAAACCGCCGTATCGAAGACATTGTTCCGACAGCGGACAGACCGCTGGCGACTGATAGACAAGCACTGCAAAAGCGATTTGATGAGCGCTATGAAATTTATCTTTCAAGCGCCGATACAGAAATACAAGTGAGTACGGATGCCGCCGGTGTGGCAGCATCTATCGGGAAGGATTTTTCAGATTGAGAGTTAAGATTGGGCAAAGTAAAGCCGCCGGCAGCATGACCGCGCCGCCTTCTAAGAGCATGGCGCACCGCTATTTGATTTGCAGCGGTCTTTGTGCAGGTGAGAGTATTATTCGCGGTATTGATGTGTCGGAAGATGTATCGGCAACCGTGGACTGCCTGCGTGCTATCGGCGTAAAGGTATATCGAGACGGGGAAACTGTTCATGTTATCGGTACGGGGAGTGTCCACACCGATGCCGCTGTACCGCTCCCGTGCAGAGAGAGCGGCAGTACCCAGCGCTTTTTTGTTCCGCTGTGCTTATTGGGCGGCGGGGAAGCGGTGCTTACCGGTGAGCAAGGGCTGTTTAAACGCCCGCTTGATGTGTATCAAAAGATTTGCCGCGAGCAGGGTATTCGCTTTGAGCAGGATACTTGCTCACTGTATTTAAACGGCACGCTCACACCGGGAGAATATAAGGTAAAGGGAAATATTTCTTCTCAGTTTATCAGCGGTTTGCTCTTTGCACTGCCGCTGTTACAGAGCGATAGCAAAATATCTATTTTGCCGCCCATTGAGAGCCGCCCGTATATCAATTTAACCATTAGCGCACTCAAAAAATTCGGTGTAGAGGTGAAGTGGGCGGATGAAAAAACCATCACTGTAAAGGGTAATCAAAGCTATACGCCTTGCGAAACCGCGGTAGAGGGCGATTATTCCAATGCCGCCTTTTTTGCGGCGCTCAATGCGCTCGGCTCCTCTATTGACATTGGCGGCTTGGATGCCGACTCTTTACAAGGCGATAAAGCTTATGAGCGCTATTTGCAAATGTTGGATGCCGGCACGCCCACCATTCATTTGGGAGATTGTCCCGATTTGGGACCGATACTGATGGCGGTTGCCGCGGCAAAAAACGGCGCGGTGTTTGATGATACCAGGCGCTTGAAGATTAAAGAGAGCGACAGAGGCAGCGCCATGGCGCAGGAGCTTAAAAAATTCGGCACCTCCGTTACGGTGTATGAAAACAGCATTGTGGTGTATCCTGCAGACTTTCATCAGCCGGATGCGGTTTTGTGCGGGCATAATGACCACCGCATTGTGATGAGCTTAAGCGTACTCGCCACACGCACGGGAGGCATAATAGAAGGTGCCGAGGCGGTCAAAAAGAGCCTGCCGGACTTTTTTGAGAGATTAAAGGCGCTTGGAATTGAGGTTGAACAGTATGACATTTAATCGAGATAAAAACATATTAATTGTAGGCTTGGGACTCTTGGGCGGCTCATATGCCATGGCATTAACGCGCAAGGATTATCATGTAAGAGCTATTTGCCACAGTGCCGATACACTGGAATATGCACTCTCCCACGGACTGATAGAAGCGGGCACCACCGAGGTGACACCCGAAGCAGTCGCTTGGGCAGATGTGGTGATTTTCGGCTTGTATCCCCATATTTTTAAGGAGTGGGTAGAAAGCTACCAATCTTACTTTAAACCGGGCACCGTGATTACGGATGTTACCGGCATTAAGGGCGATTTTGTGCGCGAAATGCAAGCGCTTTTGCGTGAGGATGTTGAGTATATTCCGGCGCACCCGATGTGCGGCAAGGAAGTTTCCGGCGTGGAGAATGCGGATGATAAAATCTTTAACGGTGCAAACTATTTGGTCACGCCGACAGAGAAAAACACCAAGGAAGCAATAGAGCTGTGCCGCGATTTGGGTTGGGTATTAGGCTTTTACCGCGTGGTGGAAATGGATATTGATAAGCATGATGAAATAATCGGCTTTGTCTCGCAGCTTACACACTGTATCGCCATTACACTGATGACCTGTAATACAAAAGAACATTTGGAAAAATATACGGGAGATTCATTTAGAGATTTAACACGCATTGCAAAAATCAATGATGTGATGTGGTCGGAACTGTTTGTGGCGAATAAGGTGGCACTGCTCGAACAAATGAAAGAGTTTCGAGAACAGTTTGAAAGACTTGAAATAATGATTGCTGCCGAAGATGTGGACGGCATGCGTCAATTGATGAAAAACTCAACCGCAAGAAGAAAACTATTTGACAAATAGTTTTCTTCAGTGTTCAGTGTTCAGTTTTCAGCGTTCAGTGGACATTGTCGTTACTCTGATTGGAATGGAGAAAATCATGGGATATTCTAATTATAAAGATTTAGTAGTGTGGAATAAATCGATGGATTTGGTTAAAGAAGTGTATGAATTGATAGAGTATTTACCAAATGAAGAGAAGTTTTCTTTAGCGGATCAACTCAGGCGCTCTGTGATTTCAATTCCCTCTAACATAGCGGAGGGAGAATCACGAAAAACCAAAAAAGAATTCATCAATTTTTTATCGATTGCAAATGGTTCCAGAGCGGAGTTAGAAACACAATTATTGATTGGGTGTATGCTCGGCTATTTTACAGAACAACAAGTTCAAAAAGCAATGGATTTAAGTAATGAAATATCCCGAGTGATTTATACACTTGTTAAAAAAATGAAAGAATAGCACATATAGATAATGAAGACAAAAAAAGAATTCAGTATGTTCATGTGAGTTCGGATTTTTACTGAAAACTGAACACTGAACACTGAAAACTACGAACGGAGTGAATAAACTATGAGCATGAATAATATGGACTTCAAGCGCAAACTTCCGATACCGATGGAAGTGAAGGAAAAATATCCGATTCCGCTTGAAGTGTCGGAATACAAAGAAGTTTTTGATATGCGTGTGGCAGATGTATTCACGGGAAAGAGCGACAAATTTATTCTCGTGATTGGTCCTTGTTCTGCCGATAGGGAAGACGCGGTGATGGAATATATCTATCACTTAAAAGATGTGCAGGAAAAGGTGAAGGATAAAATCATCATTATTCCGCGCATTTATACCAATAAACCGCGCACCACCGGAGATGGCTATAAGGGCATGCTGCACCAGCCGGATCCGCATACCAAGCCGGATATGTATAAGGGTATTGTCGAAATCCGACATCTGCATGCACGCGCACTCATTGAGTGCGGCTTCGGCACGGCGGATGAAATGCTCTATCCCGACAACCACCGCTACTTGTCGGATTTATTGTCCTACACCGCCGTCGGCGCACGCTCAACCGAAAATCAGCAGCACCGCTTGACTGCAAGCGGGTTATCCGTGCCGACAGGGTTTAAAAATCCCACAAGTGGCGATATTTCCGTGATGATGAATTCCATCACCGCTGCGCAACATCCGCACACCTTTATTTACAGAGGGTGGGAAGTGGATAGCGCCGGAAATCCGTTGGCGCATGCCATTTTGCGCGGCTTTGTGGATGCCTATGGCAAGCCCATGCCGAATTACCACTATGAAAACTTGCAACTTGTGAATGAGGAATATGATAAAAGAGGGTTAAAAAATAAAGCGGTTATTGTGGATTGCAACCACTGCAATTCCGCTAAGGACTTTACCCAACAGCCGCGTATCGCTTTGGAGGTATTAAACTCCATGAAAGCTTCAGCCGATGTCAAATCACTTGTCAAAGGCTTGATGATAGAAAGCTATTTGGTAGATGGCGCACAGCCGATAGGCGGCGATGTTTACGGACAATCCATTACCGATGCATGTCTTGGCTGGGAAAAGAGCGAAAAACTGATTTTGGATATTGCCGAAAACTTGTAAAAAAAGTCTCAACCTTTCATAGAGGTTGAGACTTTTTTTGATTCTTTAATTCTTATTCATCCAATTCCTTAATCAAGCTCGGAATGGCCTGCTCAAAGTTCACGCCGTACCATGGTTTTTCAGCATCTTTCTCTGTCAAAAGAATGGATTGAACGGTAAAATCCGCTGCAATTTTAATTGCCTCTTGCAAGGGTTTACCCCTTACAATCGCGCCCACGAGTGCGGAGGAGAAAACATCGCCGGTGCCGTGGTATTTGGCGGGGATTTTTTGGTTAAAATAAGAGAAGAATTCTTTTTTCTCGCTGTCATAACCCATCGCGCCCAGCTTGTCGCTTTCTAAGCTCACACCGGTTAAAATAGCGGTTTTTGCACCGAGGTCGGTCAGCTTAATGAGAATGTCTTTGACATAGGCTTCATCATACTCGCCATCCTCTTTGTACTCGGTGCCGAGCATAAAGCATGCTTCGGTGAGGTTCGGGTCAATGATATCCGCTTTTGCGCAAAGTGTTGCCATATGCTTGGCAAAGGCTTCATCAAATGCCGGGTAGAGCTTACCGTTATCACCCATAGCGGGGTCTACGAATTTGAGGGCATCTTTACCGAAATCAGAGAAGAAATCCTTCATCAAATCAATTTGCTCAAAAGAGCCGAGGTAGCCGGTATAAAGTGCATCAAACTTGAGCCCTTCCTCTTTCCAATGCTCACTAATCGGCTCGATTTGGTCGCTCAAATCCTTAAATGTGAAGCGGCTGAACATGGTGTGTGTGGAAAGCACGGCGGTCGGAATAATTGCCGCTTCCACGTCCATGGCGGAAATAATCGGCAGCGCCACGGTTAATGAGCACTTGCCGTAACAGGAAATATCTTGAATCGTAACTATCTTTTTCATGATACAAAAACCCCTTTCATCCTTTATGTATCATTATATCAAAAAGTGATAATATTAAAATAGCCAAAATAAATAAATTTGATAAGGTCAGTTTGGCGCGTTTTGGTACTCTTAACTGCCGCTTTTGTGAAAATACACTTGCTTTATGAGCGTTTTAATGTATAATATTAAAGTAATATAATAATAAGATGTAAATCATTTAGTGGAGATAAAAATGTTAGAATTACAAAATGTTTCGTTTCAGGTAGATTCCGAAAACGGACAAAAGGAAATTATAGACAGTGTCAACTTGCGTATCGATGAGCGCTTTGTTGCCATTACCGGACCAAACGGCGGCGGCAAAAGCACCCTCGCAAAGCTCATAATGGGTATATACAAACCCACGGCTGGTAAAATTATATTTAACGGTGTAGATATTACCGATAAGAGCATTACCGAAAGAGCGCAAATGGGTATTACCTTTGCATTTCAACAGCCGGTGCGCTTTAAGGGCATTACGGTTTCGGATTTGATTACACTTGCGAGTGCAAAAGAGCTAAATACTTCGCAGGTTTGTAATTATCTCTCGGAGGTCGGGCTTTGTGCGCGCGATTATGTGGACAGAGAGGTCAATGAGAGTTTATCCGGCGGCGAGCTTAAGCGCATAGAGATTGCCATGGCAATGGCAAGGGGAACAGAGCTGACTGTGTTTGATGAACCCGAAGCGGGCATTGATTTGTGGTCGTTTAAAAACCTGATTTCGGTATTCCGAAAGATGTATGATAAAACAAACGGCTCTATCATCATCATTTCCCACCAAGAGCGTATTTTAAATATTGCCGACAGAATTATTGTGATTGCAGACGGAAAGATTACCAACGACGGTAAGGGCGAGGCAGTATTGCCGGAGCTGCTCGGAACACAGAGCGCAACCGATGCATGCACAGTGCTTAAAAATAAAGTGGATATGGAATAATAGGAGAAAATAATGGCACTTGATAAAATGCAAATGAATCTGCTCAAAACCATTGCAGACCTTGAAAAGGTACCGGATGGTGCGTTTAACCTGCGTTTAGACGGTGGACTTGCAATGCGCAATAATACGGAAAACATCACGATTGAAACCAAGCAGGATAAACCCGGTATTGATATTTATATTAAAGCAGGCACCAAAAATGAGCGCGTGGATATTCCGGTTATTGTTTCAAAAACCGGTTTAAAGGATTTAGTGTATAATGATTTTTATATCGGAGAAGGCGCGGATGTATTAATCGTTGCCGGCTGCGGTATTCATAATGACGGCTCCGAAAAAAGCGAGCATGATGGTATTCATGCTTTCCACCTTGCCAAAAATGCGCGCGTTAAGTATGTTGAAAAGCACTATGGCGAGGGCGAGGGAACAGGCGAGAGAATCCTCAACCCCACCACGGAAGTGGATATTGCCGAGGGCGGCTATTTAGAGATGGAGACCGCACAAATTAAAGGTGTGGATTCCACCAAGCGCGTAACGCGTGCGGTACTCGGAGATAAAGCAACTCTTATCATCCATGAAAAAATCATGACCCACGGCAAGCAGAGCGCCGAAACGGATTTTGCCGTGGATATGAATGGGTTTGATTGCGGTGCGCATGTGGTTTCCCGCTCCGTGGCAAAGGATAACTCTCACCAGCATTTCACTTCACTTATAAACGGTAATAATCAGTGCAACGGACATACCGAGTGTGATGCGATTATTATGGATAATGCCGGTGTTACCGCTGACCCGAAGCTGACCGCAAACCATGTGGATGCTTCGCTCATTCACGAGGCGGCAATCGGCAAAATTGCCGGCGAGCAGCTCATTAAACTGATGTCGCTCGGTTTGAGTGAAAAAGAGGCGGAAGAGCAAATTATTAACGGTTTCTTGAAATAGTTCGGAATTCGGAATGCGAAATTCGGAATTAAAGGGCGGGACACCCGCACCCGTTCCGCTTCGCTTAATTTGATAGTTAGTTCAATGTTTTCATCTTTACTTATTCATAGCGCCCCTTGACAGGGGAGCTGCCGCCATAGGCGGCTGAGGGGTAGATACTAAACACTGAAAACTGAACACTGAAAACAGCAAAGCAAAAAAGAGAGAGATAAGCGACTGCTTATCTCTCTTTTTACGCTTTGCTTTCGCAGTATAAACAGCGGTATATGCGTTTTTTCGGGTCTGTCAGCTTAAAGATATGCGGCAGCTCCTGCTCCACACCGGTAATACAGCGGGGATTTTTGCAAAAGAGTACATTTTCAAGTGTTTGCGGCATAGAGGGCGTGATTTTTTCAACAATCTTGCCATCCTTAATGATATTGACCGTAACGGCGGAATCCACATAACCCAACACATCTAAATTCAGTTCCCACTCACCGTCAATTTTAATAATGTCTTTTTTGCCGCTTTTGTTGCTCGCGGCGTTTTGAATGAGCGCCACCGGACATTCGAGTGTATCCAAATGCAGCAAATAGTATAAACGCATGCTGTTGCCGGCGCTGATATGGTCAATCACAATACCGTTTTTAATGGAATCAATTTTCATCACTCTACCTCCAACAGCTTTAAGATAAGCGCCATGCGGATATATTTTCCGTATAATGCCTGCTTAAAATAGCATGCGCGCGGGTCACTATCCACCGCGGTGCTGATTTCGTTCACGCGCGGTAGCGGGTGCAGGATGCATAAATCCTCTTTTGCATTATGAAGCTTTTGCGGGGTTAAAATATAGCTGTTTTTTAAGCGCAGGTAATCTTCTTCGTTGAAAAAGCGCTCGCGCTGTACTCTTGTCATATAGAGAATATCGAGCTTGGGCATGCTTTCCTCGAGCGAAGCGGTCTGCTCAAAGGGAATATTTTTGCTTTTTAAAATATCTTTTACATACCCGGGCAGCTTTAACTCTTCGGGGGAGATGAGCACAAATTTGATACCGGAATATTCCGACATCGCGGCAATGAGCGAATGCACGGTTCTGCCGAATTTTAAATCACCGCAAAGACCGATAGTCATATTATCGAGCCTGCCTTTTTCCACACTGATGCTCAATAAATCCGTCAGCGTTTGGGTGGGGTGGTTGTGACCGCCGTCACCCGCATTAATGACCGGTATCGGGCAGTTCATCGCTGCCACAAGCGGTGCGCCCTCCTTCGGGTGGCGCATGGCGATAATATCCGCGTAACACGAAACTATCCTTGCCGTATCCGCTACACTTTCACCCTTTGCGGCAGAGGAGGAGTCCGCCTCCGAAAAGCCCAGCACATGACCGCCGAGCTCATACATCGCCGCCTCAAAGGAAAGGCGGGTTCTTGTAGAGGGCTCAAAAAAGAGCGTGGCGAGCTTTTTGCCGGCACATTTGTGTGCATAGTTTTCGGGGTGCTTCATAATATCCTTTGCCACCCGAATCAATGCATCTAACTCTTGTGTGCTAAAATCTTTAATATCAATTAAATGCTTCATGTTTTTATCCAACTTTCATCCGCAGGGTTGTTGCGAAAAGCGATAAGCCTTTCCACATCCTCCGCTTTAATATAGTTTTCACTTGCCGCCGTTTGTACAACACATTCAAAATCGGTCAGCGAGACATTTTTGACATTTGCCGCTGCGAGTCTGTCCAATCCCTTTTGCATGCCGTAGGTGAAAATGGAAACAATGCCCAAAACCTCTGCGCCTGCTTCGCGCAGTGCCTCAACCACCTCAATCACACTGCCGCCGGTAGAGATTAAATCCTCCACCACGACCACTTTTTCGCCTGCGTGCAAACTGCCTTCAATGCGGTTTTGCCTGCCGTGGTCTTTATTGCCGGAGCGAACATAACCCATCGGCATATCTAAAATATGTGCGGTAATTGCCGCGTGCGCAATGCCGGCAGTGGAGGTGCCGAAGAGTGCTTCGGCTTGCGGGTAGTTTTCTTTAACTAAGCGCGCAAGACCGTTTTCAATATCGTTTCTCACTTCCGGTGCCGTGAGGGTTAAGCGGTTGTCGCAATAAATGGGGCTTTTAATGCCGCTCGCCCAGGTAAAGGGTTCTTCGGGTCTTAAAAACACCGCATGAATTTTTAATAAATCCTTTGCAATTAACTCTTTCATGACTTCCTCCTAATCTACAAATTCATCCACGCAGCGCCGGTATGCCGCATAGGGGTCTGCCGCCGCGGTAATGGGTCTGCCGACAACGATATAATCACTCCCGATTTCTTTGGCTTTTGCGGGAGTCATCACGCGGGTTTGGTCATCCTTTGCCGCATCCGCAAAGCGAATGCCCGGTGTGATGCATAAAAAGTCTTTGCCGCAGTTTTCATGCACAACACCCGTTTCAAGCGGGGAGCACACAACACCATCGAGACCGCACGCTGCCGCATTCTTGGCGTAGCTGATAACCGTTTGCGCCATATCCGTTTCTATGAGCAGTTCGTTTTTTAATTGTTCATCACTTGTAGAGGTCAGCTGGGTAACGGCAATAAGCAACGGTCTTGTACCGTCCTCACGCGTTAAGCCTTCCAAGGCGGCTTTCATCATTTCCGATGCACCTGCCGCATGCAGGTTGCAAATATCCACATCCAAGCGCGAGAGAACCGCCATACTGCGCTTGACCGTGTTGGGTATATCGTGCAGCTTTAAATCTAAAAATATTTTGTGCCCTCGGGCTTTGATGGCTTTGACTATAGCGGGTCCCTCCGCATAGTAAAGCTCCATGCCGATTTTTACAAACGGCTTTTCTTTTTGAAACCCGTCCAAAAACCGCATAGTTTCTTCCGCAGTCGGAAAATCACAGGCTATAATTACATCTTTTCCCATATCAGTGTCCCTTTCCGATAATTTCTTCTAAAGATGTGATACCGTAGCGCTCCATCACTTCCGGTAACGCATCGATGATTTGTTTTGAAGCGTAAGGCGAGATAAGGTTTGCCGCACCGACTTCCACCGCCGTGGCGCCGGCAAGCATAAATTCCAACACATCCTCCGCTGTCATAATGCCGCCCATACCGACAATCGGGATATTGACCGCTTCATACACCTGATAGACCATGCGCACGGCAAGCGGTTTAATTGCGGGACCCGAAAGTCCGCCGGTTTTGTTGGCAAGCAGCGGCTTTTTGGTTTTTAAATCTATTTTCATGCCCAAAAATGTATTTACAAGGCTGATACCGTCCGCCCCTGCATCTTCACAGGCTTTGGCAATAGCGGCAATATCGCTCACATTCGGCGACAGTTTCATAATCACCGGTTTATTTGTCACGGCTTTTACCGCGCGGGTGACCTCTGCCGCCGCTTGCGCGGAAGTGCCGAAGCTCATACCGCCGCCGTGAACATTCGGGCAGGAGATGTTGATTTCCAGCCAGCCGATTTGTTCACAACTCTCGAGCGCCTTCACGGTGGCAACATATTCTTCCACCGAGAAGCCGCTCACATTTGCCATAACCGGTTTGTGAAAGCACCGAGCAAGCTTGGGTAATTCTTCGCTAATCACTTTTTCCACACCCGGGTTTTGCAAACCGACTGCATTGAGCATGCCGCTTTCACTCTCGGCAATGCGCGGTGTGGCGTTGCCGTAGCGCGGCGAGAGGGTGGTGCCTTTAAAGGAAAAAGTACCCAAACAGTTAATATCATAAATATCCGCAAATTCATAGCCGAAGCCGAAGGTGCCGCTTGCGGGAATCACCGGATTATCCAAGGGCAATCCGCACAGCTCAACGCGGGTGTTTACCATAGTATTTCCTCTCTTTCCAGCACGGGGCCTTCTTTACAAATGCGCTTGTTGCCATGCTTTGTCTTACAGGTACAGCCCATGCAGGCACCGAAGCCGCAGCCCATTCTTTCTTCAAACGAGTATTGACCGCTTGTGCGTGCTTTCTTTTCGATAGCTTCAAACATCGGCTTTGGTCCGCAAGCGTAGAAATAATCATATTCTATTTCATCCATTACATCGCTCACAAAGCCTTTTTTGCCGGCGGAGCCATCCACAGTGGTGAGGATAACACGGCAGCCGAGCGCTTCGAATTCTTCTTTATAAAAGATTTCATCCTTTGTGTTGAATCCCAATATCACGCTCACGCTCTTGCCGGCAGCGGTCAAATCCTTTGCCGCCTTGTAGAGCGGGGGAACGCCGACACCGCCGCCGATTAACAGCGGTTGCCGCATGTCTTTGTTAAGGTTAAAACCGTTGCCCAAACCCACTAACGCATCGATAGTTTCTCCGCATTGCATGCGGCTTAAAATTTCTGTACCCTCGCCGACTGTTTTATAAATAATACACAGGCTATCGGCGGTATAATCACACACCGAAAGCGGGCGACGCAAAAATTTTGCGGGAATGAGAATGTTGATAAACTGCCCGGCACTGCGCATTGCGGAGCAATCGCCGGAGAGCATCATGCGATAAGTGTTTGCGGCTATTTTTTTGTTTTCGGTAATTGTAAATTGTGTCTGTTTCATCATGCATCAATCGTTGAAATCGTCAGTGTGGTTTCTTCAAGTACATCGAGTAATACTTTTACCGTATCGAGCGAGGTGAAAATCGTCACACCGTTTTCCACCGCGCATTGGCGAATGAGCTTACCATCGGAAATCACACCGGAAGTTAAGTCTCTTGTGTTGATAATATAATTGACATAGCCTTGTCGGATAGCGTGTAGGATTTCATCGCTGCCGTCACTGAGCTTTTTTAAGCTGTGGGTGCGAATCCCGTGCTCTTTAAGGAAATTCGCCGTGCCCTGCGTAGCCTGGATATTAAAGCCCATGTTGTAGAATCGGCGAATCAAGGGGAGCGCCTCCGATTTGTCCGCATCCGCTATGGTGGCAAGCACTGTACCGTAGTTCACCACATTCATGCCCGATGCCTGCAGCGCTTTAAATAAGGCGCGGTTGAGTTGATTATCGTAGCCGATGGCTTCACCGGTGGATTTCATTTCCGGTGAGAGGTACGCATCCATACCGCTGAGCTTCGAGAAAGAGAAGGCGGGTACCTTGACATAGTGGCGCTTTTTCTCCGGCGCATAGGTGCATTCAATTCCCTGTGCGCGCAGGCTTTCGCCCAAAATCACTTTTGTAGCGATATCCGCAAGCGAATAGCCGGTGGATTTGGAAAGGAAAGGCACGGTTCTGGAAGAGCGGGGATTGACCTCAATAATATATACATTTTCTTCTTTATCGACAATAAACTGAATGTTGTAGAGCCCGACAATGCCGATACCGAGTCCGAGCTTTTCGGTGTAGTCGATAATGGTCTTTTTCACATTTTCACTTACCGAGAAGGTCGGGTAAACACTGATAGAGTCTCCGGAGTGAATACCGGTTCTTTCCACAAGCTCCATAATGCCGGGGATAAAGACATGCTCACCGTCACAAATCGCATCGACCTCCAGCTCTTTGCCTTGAATGTATTTATCGACCAAAACCGGTTTATCTTTGTCGATTTCCACGGCGGTTTTCAGATATTGGCGCAGCTGCACTTCATCCGCCACAATCTGCATGGCTCTGCCGCCGAGCACAAAGGAAGGTCTTACCAAAACGGGGTAGCCGATAGTGGCTGCCGCCGCGGCACCTGCTTCAATATCGGTCACGGCTTCGCCCTGCGGCTGCGGAATACCTAAGGATTTGAGCAGCTTTTCAAAGCTCTCCCTGTTTTCCGCTTTGTCTATGGCTTCACAGTCTGTACCGATAATTTTAACCCCGTGCGCCGAAAGGCTGTCGGACAGGTTGATAGCGGTTTGACCGCCCAAGGAGGCAATCACGCCAATCGGCTGTTCCAAGTGAATAATATTCATCACATCTTCCGTGCACAGCGGCTCAAAATAGAGCTTGTCCGAGCAGGTGTAGTCGGTTGAAACCGTTTCGGGGTTGTTGTTAATAATAATCGCTTCATAACCCGATTGTTTAATCGTTTGCACGGCATGCACGGTGGAATAGTCAAACTCCACACCCTGACCGATACGAATGGGACCGGAGCCGAGCACAATGATTTTCGGTGCATCCGAAACAATGGATTCATTTTCGTCTTCATAAGTCGAGTAAAAATAGGGAATATAGCTCTCAAATTCCGAAGCGCAGGTATCTATCATTTTATAGACCGGGAAAATGTTTTCTTTTTCGCGCAACTTGAAAATATCCATTTCCGTCATGCCCCAAACTTCGGCGATATAGGCATCGGAGAAGCCCATGCGCTTTGCGGCGTAGAGTGTCTTAACATCCGCTTGATTATCCGCAAGCTCTTGTTGCATCAAAACAATGTTTTTGATTTTTTCCAAAAACAGCATATCAATTTTGGAATTGTTGCATACCTTAAAAATATCCGCGCCGCGCGCAAACAATTCCGCCAAGGCGAAAATGCGGTCATCCGTGCCGGTTTTGATATACTCAAACAATTGGGAAGTTTTATAGGTATCAAATTTCTTTAAGTGAATGTGATTAACACCGATTTCCAGTGAGCGCACGGCTTTTAACAGGCTCTCTTCAATCGTTCTGCCCACACTCATCACTTCACCCGTTGCCTTCATTTGGGTGGACAACGCATTGTCCGCACTCGCAAATTTATCAAAGGGGAAACGGGGCATTTTGGTGACAACATAATCCAATGTAGGCTCGAAAGAAGCGAGGGTATTCGCCAACATAATTTCATCCAAATGCATGCCCACGGCGATTTTGGCGGATACGCGCGCAATCGGGTAGCCGCTCGCCTTGGAAGCGAGTGCCGAGGAGCGGGAAACGCGGGGATTAACCTCAATAACATAGTAATCGAACGAGAGCGGGTCAAGCGCAAACTGCACATTACAGCCGCCTTCAATTTTGAGTGCGCGAATAATGCGCAGCGCACTGTCGCGCAGCATGTGGTATTCTTTATTGGTTAGCGTTTGCGAAGGCGCCACCACTATGGAGTCACCCGTGTGAATGCCCACAGGGTCCATGTTTTCCATATTACAAACCGTGATGGCGGTATCGTTGGCATCGCGCATCACTTCGTATTCGATTTCTTTATAGCCCTTAATGCTCTTTTCTACCAGCACTTGGTGTACGGGGGAGAGTTTTAAAGCATTTTTTAATAATTCTTCACATTCCTTCTCATTGTCGGCAAAGCCGCCGCCGGTACCGCCGAGAGTAAACGCGGGTCTTAACACAACCGGGTAGCCGATTTTTTCCGCGGCGCGCAAGCCGCTTTGCAAATCATCCGCAATCATAGAGGGGAGCACCGGCTCACCGAGTTCTTCACACAAAGCTTTAAACAGCTCTCTGTCCTCCGCTCTTTCAATGCTTGCACCGCCGGTGCCTAAGAGTTCGGTTTCACACTCTTTTAAAACGCCTTTTTTCTCTAATTGCATGGCGAGGTTTAAACCGGTTTGCCCGCCGATGCCGGGTAAAATCGCATCGGGGCGCTCATAGCGAATGACTTTTGCAATGTATTCGAGTGTCAGCGGCTCCATATATACCTTATCGGCAATACTCGTATCGGTCATAATTGTGGCAGGGTTGGAGTTGCATAAGATTACTTCGTAACCCTCTTCTTTGAGTGCCAGGCAGGCTTGCGTGCCGGCGTAATCAAACTCGGCAGCCTGGCCAATCACGATGGGACCGGAACCGATGACTAAAATTCTTTGAATATCTGTTCTTTTCGGCATTGTTTTACCAAACCTTTCATCCCGCTGTTTCGCGCAGTGATATGCCTTTGCGGGTTCAAGGCATATGCAAAATGTATTATGTAGTGAAGCGTGAAATTATTTGCCGCCGTTTTCTTCCATGAGCTGAATAAAGCGGTCAAATAAATAGGCACTGTCCTGCGGACCGGGCGCGCTTTCGGGGTGATACTGCACACTGAAAACCTTGTCCCTTTCACATGCCACACCTTCAATCGTGTTATCGAGCAGATTGATATGTGTCGGTGTTAATTCTGTTTTGTTGAGGCTGTCGGCATCCACGGCATAGGAGTGGTTTTGTGAGGTGATTTCCACTTTGCCGGTAAGTAAATTCTTGACCGGATGATTGCCGCCGCGGTGACCGAATTTGAGCTTATAGGTTTTGGCACCGTAGGCAAGCGATACCATTTGGTGACCTAAGCAGATACCGAAAATCGGGTACTTGCCTTTGATTTGTTTAACAAGCTCAATCACTTCCGTTACATCTTCCGGGTCGCCGGGACCGTTGGAGAGAAAAACACCGTCGGGATTAATTTCTTCAATTTCCGCGGCGGTGGTGCAGTAGGGAACCACCGTGATATTACAGCCGCGCTTTTTTAATGAGCGGATAATGTTGAGCTTAATACCGCAGTCAACCGCCACTACATTGAAGCGGGCATTTGCGGTGCGCGAATACCATTTCTTTTTACAGCTCACGCTTGCCACGGCATCGTGAGGCACCGGTGTTTGGCTGATGATTTGCAGCGCTTCACTGTCGGAAACGGATGCATCGGTAATAATACAGCGGCGCGAACCCAAATCGCGAATAGAGCGAATGAGCTTGCGTGTATCAATGCCGGAAATGCCGGGAATTTTGTATTCCTCCATCACTTCCGAGAGCGTTTTTGTGGAGCGGAAGTTGGAAGGGATGTCGTTGTATTCTCTGACAATGAGTGCACCGATGGTCGGCACCCTTGTTTCAAAGTCCTCATCGGCTATACCGTAGTTACCGATGAGCGGATAACTCATCACTACCGCCTGATAGGTGTAGGAGGGGTCGGAAATGATTTCCTGATAGCCGACCATGGAGGTGTTAAACACAATCTCACATACGCGGCTTTCCTCACTGCCGAAGCCGTAACCTAAATATGAAGAACCGTCCTCGAGCACGATTTTTTTATTCATGATTCTTTCCATACTGTCTTTCCCCCATAAACGGTTAATATGTTTTTGCCGTAAACACGCATACCGTCAAACGGTGTGCTTTTTCCTTTTGAAATAAACTCTGCGGCGCGGATGTCGTAGCACTGCTCTAAATCAAAGGCACAAAAAGCATCTTGATTTGCAATCCCGAAGCGCTCTCTGGGTTTATCTGTCAGTAAAGCGACCAATTTTTCAAGCGGTAAAATACCGCGGCGCACAAGGTTTGTATAAAGCACCGGAAAAGCGATTTCAATCCCGCTTATGCCCATGGCGCTGCCGCGCAGTCCTTTTGCTTTTTCTTCTGCTGCATGCGGGGCGTGGTCGGTTGCTATCATGTCAATCGTTCCGTCTGCCAAGCCTTCTAACAGTGCTTCTTTATCTTTCGGGGTGCGCAGTGGCGGATTCATTTTAAACCTGCCGTCCTCCTGCAAATCGCTTTCATCCAAACATAAATAGTGCGGCGCGGTTTCGCAGCTGATATTAACACCGCTTTTTTTCGCCTGGCGTATCAGCTCCACGCTTTCCAGGCAGGAAATATGGCACACATGGTAGGCACAGCCGGTTTGTGCAGCCAAATCGATATCTCTTTCAATCGGTTTCCACTCGCTCGCACTGCAAATGCCTTTGTGTGCGTGAGCGGCGGCATAGCTGCCGTCGTGAATATAGCCGCCGTGCAGTAAAGTGTTATCTTCACAGTGTGCGCTGATGATTTTATGTAATCCCTTTGCGCGCTGCATCGCTTCGCGCATCATGCCGGCATCCTGCACACCCTTACCGTCATCCGAAAAGCCGATGCAGTAGGGGGCAAGTGCTTCAAGCGGCGCAAGCTGTTTACCTTCTTCGCCAATGGTGATTGCCGCAAAGGGATGCACGGCTATCGCACTGTCGCGCGCGGTGATGTCTAATTGTTTTTTTATATGCTCCACACTGTCCGGTACAGGACTGAGATTGGGCATGGTGCACACATCACTGTAGCCGCCGCGCGCTGCTGCGCGTGAGCCGGTGAAAATTGTCTCTTTATAAGAAAAACCCGGCTCTCTGAAGTGCACATGCACATCACAAAAAGCCGGAAATACATATAGATTGGAAAGAGAAAGAACATCACCGCCATCAAACGCAATATCGGCAGTCATGCTTCCTTTTTGTATTACACCGTTTCGGTATATCATGCAGTCTTGTAAAGCGGTTTTCATTGTCACCTCAAAAAAACAGACCTTCACGCAAGCGCAAGGTCGGAAATAGTATAGTATATTATTATATTTTATACAATTTATACCATAAACCTTGCAGATGTCACAGCATCCGTTTAAAAATTTATTGCATTTATTTTAACATAGCTAAGAGTCGTTGTCAATTGAGTTTTGTAATTTTTTGTAACACTTTTTATATTCACACTGTGATAGAATGATGTAGCGAGATTGATTTATTAAAAAGAAAGGAAGTGAGAACATGAAAAAAGTGATTGCCATTATGCTCATATTGGCATGCGTGTTCTCGCTTTGCTCCTGTTCCAAAATCAATCAACTCTTTTCCGGCAATCAAGAGCAGACATTCTCTTATCCGATAGAGAGCATGCCCGAGTCGCTTGACCCGCAGATTGCTTCCTCTCCCGCGGAATTAATTGTGATTGAAAACTGCATGGAGGGTTTGGTGCGCTTGAATGAAAAGGGAGAAGTGATTCCCGCTGTGGCAAAAAGCTGGGACATTTCGGCTGATGGCTTACAGTACACCTTCCATCTCAATGAAAACGCCGTGTGGGATGTGGATACGGAGGATGAAGATTTTAAAATTAAAAATTTCAATAAAATAATAACGGCAAATGATTTTGTTTTTGCGGTTTCAAGAGCAGTGCTGCAGCAAACACAGGCACCGGATTTTCAAAGTGTTTCTTTGATTAAAAATGCCGGAAAAATCAATGCTTCCGGCACATCGGATACTTCTTCCTTGGGTATCAAAGCGGTCAATGCTTCCACACTGCGTATCACACTTGAGAGTGCCAACAGTGATTTTCTAAAATCACTGACTTCCGCCGTGTTTATGCCCTGCAGCGAGCAGTTTTTCGAATACTGTTCGGGCAGATACGGCAGGCAGTCTGCCTACTTCCTTTCCAACGGCGGCTTTCGGCTGAGTATGTGGGGTGACACCAACCTCATCATGCGCAAAAGCGAAAGCTATGCGCTCGAGAATGCGGCAAAAGCCGATTCCGTAACGCTTTACCGCGATGAAAATGCTTTTGAAAGCTTTAAAAATAACAATTATGATGCGCTTGCCATAGCCGATGATTGTATTGATGAAGCCCTGGCAGATACTTCGCTGCAGGTGCAAACCTATGATGATACGGTGTGGGCATTCGGTGTAAACTGTGAAAGCCCGCTCGGCTCCTCTCAAGCCTTGCGGCAGGCGTTAATGTGCGGGTTTGACAACGAGACACTGACAGCTCCCGAGTGGGCGGCAAAAGCAGGCGGCTTAGTGCCGAATATTTGCACTGCCGGCGGTACAGAATACCGCAAGGCAGCGGGCGCGCAGCAGCTGCCGGAATACAGTGCCGATACATCCGCTTCATTATACCGCACTTTTTCCGAAAAATATCTTGCGGAATCGGATGCGGATGAAATACCGGTATTCCGCTTTTTGTGTACGGATGCCTTTGAGCAGTGCGCAAAGCGTATGGTGCAGAGCTGGCAAATGAATTTCGGTACCGGTTTTGAAGTGAAAATTTCGGTTTTGAGCTTGGATGAATTATCCGAGAAGGTACAAAGCGGTGCGTATGACGGCGTGATTATGCCGCTGTCTGCCGACACGACCGATGCGTTGGTATTCTTAAACCGATTTGCGGCGGAAAATGATTTTCGCTATCAGAGCGGTGCATATAACCGCGTATTGGCATCCGATGAAGGTGAAACACAAAAATGTATCACCGCCGAGAGCCTTTTGGTGAAGGATGGTGCGCTGTATCCTCTGTTTTGCTCCAATTCCTACTATGTGCAAAGGCAGGGGATTAGCGGTATCTATTTCTATGCATTCGGCGGCAAGGTGAACTTTTTGAATGCCGAAAGGGTGAAGTGATGAAAAGAAAATGTATTATCGTCTTTTCATGGTTGCTTGTTGCAGCGCTTTGTGTTGCCATCTTTCATTTTTCTGCGCAGGTGGCGGATGACTCTGCCGAGCAGAGCGCATTTTTCAGGGAATTGTTTACTAAGCTCTTCGGCGTGGGCTTCACAGAGTTTTTCGTGCGCAAAATGGCACATACCTTAGAATATGCGGCACTCGGCTTTGTGAGTGCCTTTGCGTTTGCCTATACATTAAAAAAAGCAAAGTACTTTTATTTCGGCATTATTTTCAGCTTCGTATATTCCATTACGGATGAAATACATCAGCTGTATGTGCCGGGCAGGTCAGGACAGGTGCGGGATGTATTTGTCGATTTAGCGGGTACCCTGTTGGGAGTATTGGTTTTGGGTTGCCTGTATTTGATATACCGAAAAGTAAAGGGGAAGAAGGATGTACAAGGGACACAAGGTAATTGACGCACATTGTCACATTTATCCCGAAAAAATTGCCGCAAAGGCAGTAGAGGGCATTGGCGGCTTTTATGATTTGAAAATGAATGAAAAGGGCATGGCATCGGATATGCTTGCGCGCGGCGAAAGTGTCGGAATCGATAAACATTTGATTTTTTCGGTTGCCACTAAACCCGCGCAGGTGAAATCGATTAATGAATTTATTGCGCGTGAAGCGCAGGCAAGCGGCGGCAAAATGATTGGCCTCGGCACGATTCACCCCGATAGTGAAGATATGAAAGGGGATATCGAGCATATTTTGGAACTCGGCTTAAAGGGCATTAAAATTCATCCGGATTTTCAAGCCTTTAAGCTGGATGATTACCGCTACTTAAAAGCGTATGAGCTGTGTGCCGGGCGGCTGCCCGTGCTCATTCATACAGGCGATTTTCGTTATGATTACTCCAACCCGAACCGCATGAAGCCGCTGTTGGAAATCTTTACCGATGTCACCTTTATCGGCGCACATTTCGGCGGCTGGTCTGTATGGGAGCAGGCAACACAAGAGCTTTCCGGGTATGATAACTTTTATGTGGATTGTTCTTCCTCTTTTTATGCGCTCACGCCCGAGGTGAGCACCAAGCTTATTCGCACCTATGGCGCGGACAAGGTGCTTTTCGGCAGCGATTATCCGATGTGGAAGGCAGAAAATGAACTGGATTATTTGTTCTCACTGCCGCTAAGCGAAGCGGAGCGCGATTTGATACTGCATAAAAATACCGAAGAAATATTCAAATTATAGTTGACAAAAGGATATTGCGGTAATATAATAGTTAACGATATTTATTATCACAAAAGCGATGACGAAGACGGACGAATGCTTATCTTCAAAGCGAGCCGGGGGCGGTGCAAGCCCGGTAAGTGCGGTGTTCAAGCTCCAATCCCTTCCGAGCCGGAAATCCGAACATACTTTTGTATTAGTAGGCGTTTCCCGTATGGCAGCGTTAAGGCCTACGGCTTGATAGAGCCTGAGTGGCACATTTGTGCAATTTGAGTGGTACCGCGGGTGCTGAAATTTGATTTCGCAACTCGTCTCAAAGAATGCTTTGAGACGAGTTTTTTATTTTGGCACTCAAAGTTGAAGATGTTTCCACTTCCACTTTTCGTGCATAGGCAGTTGTTCTTGTGCAAGGCAGTCGAGATGTTCTTCAACTTTCGCGCAGAAAAGCCCATGTTCATTCTGCGGCAGAAACGCCCGATAATTTCTCAAAATCTATCAAAAACTGATTTGAAGGAGAAAAGAAAAAATGAACGAAAATGCAGCATTAACCCAACTCAGTGAAGTCGCGGCAAGAATCAAAGGCACGCGAGAAATCATGGGTTGGTCGGCAGCCAAAATGGCTAAGAAGACCGAAGTCAGCGAAGAGCAGTACCGCGCCTATGAAAGCGGAGTAGCGGATTTACCGTTTACCTTTATTCACAAGTGCGCTTTGGCATTCGGCATTGAAATTACCGAGCTCTTGGAGGGGCAGGGTGCGCACCTGTCATCGTATACGGTCACCAGAGCCGGCGCAGGCAAAGAAACCACGAAGGAAGACGGTATCACCATTAAAAACTTAGCACATGAATTTAAGCACAAAATCGCCGAGCCTTATTGGGTAACATATGAGTATTCGCCCGAATTGCAGAACAAACCCATTCACCTGACTAAGCACTCGGGGCAGGAATTTGACCTCATTATCAGCGGTTCGCTCAAAGTGCAGGTCGGCTCCAACTGCGAAGTGTTACACGAAGGCGATTCTATTTATTATAATTCCTCCACCCCTCACGGTATGATTGCTGTAGACGGGAAGGATTGCACCTTCTTGGCAGTGGTCTTGCCCGGCAAGGAGACAAAAGAAGAAAAAATCAGAGAAAGCATTGTTTCCACGCGCCCGAGTGAGAAGCTGTTATGCGAAGAATTTATTGAAACCGAAGAAAACGAAAAGGGAAAACTGCTGAACATTCGCTTTAAAAATACCCACCGCTTCAATTTTGCCTATGATTTGGTGGATGCGCTTGCCGACAAAGAGCCGGATAAGCTTGCTATGATTTATGTGGATAACGATAAAAAAGAGCGCCGCTTCACCTTTAAGCAGATGAAGCAGGAATCCAACCGCTGCGCCAATTATCTGACACAGCTGGGTATCAAAAAAGGCGATAAGGTCATGCTTATTCTTAAGCGCCACTATCAATTCTGGTTTACCATGCTCGCGCTGCACAAAATCGGTGCTGTGGCAATTCCCGCCACGAACCAGTTGAAGGCACACGATTTAGTCTACCGCTTCAATGCGGCAAGCGTGAAGGCAATTATTGCCACGCAGGATGACGGTATTCCCGAAGCAGTCGAAACCGCAGCACTGGAATCTCCCTCGCTCGAAACCAAAATCATTGTCGGCGATGACAGGGAAGGCTGGAATAACTATAATCAAGAGTATGCACTCTTCTCCACCCGTTTCCCGCGCAAGAGCGATACGCCGGCGGGCGATGATACCATGTTCTTACTCTTCACTTCCGGTACCACCGGAAACCCGAAGATGGCAGAGCATTCCTATAAATATGCGTTGGGGCATTTTGTAACCGCCAAGTATTGGCACTGCTGTGAGCGAGACGGCTTGCACTTCACCATTTCCGATACCGGTTGGGGCAAATCCCTTTGGGGCAAGCTCTACGGACAGTGGCTGTGTGAAGGTGCGGTATTTGTGTATGATTTCAACCGCTTCCATGCAGATGATATTATGCCGATGTTCCAAAAGTACAACATCACAACCTTCTGCGCGCCGCCCACAATGTTGAGGCTGTTTATTAAAGAAGATTTATCGAAATACGATTTAAGCTCCATTCACCATATGACTACCGCGGGTGAAGCACTCAATCCCGAAGTGTTCCGCCAGTTTGAAAAGGCAACCGGCTTGCAGATTATGGAAGGCTTCGGTCAGACCGAAACCACCTTGACCATCGGCAACTTAATCGGCTCGCGCACCAAGGTCGGCTCCATGGGCAAACCTAACCCGCAGTACAATGTGGATATCGTGGATGAAGAGGGCAATAGTGTTGAAACCGGTGAAGTGGGTGAAATTGTCATTCGTGTGGATGATGAAGTGCCCTGCGGTCTGTTTAAAGGCTATTACCGTGATGAAGAAAACACTGCCAAGATTTGGCACGATGGAATGTACCATACGCGTGATACCGCTTGGAAGGATGAAGACGGCTACTTCTGGTATGTCGGCAGGACAGACGATGTTATTAAGTCCTCCGGCTATCGTATCGGTCCGTTTGAAATCGAGAGCGTGATTATGGAGCTCCCCTATGTGCTCGAGTGCGGCGTTTCCGCCGAGCCCGATGAAGTCAGAGGGCAGGTAGTCAAAGCGAGCATTGTGCTTGTGAAGGGCAAAGAAGGCACGGAAGAGCTCAAAAAAGAAATTCAAAACTATGTCAAGAAGAACACGGCGCCTTATAAATACCCGCGTATCGTGGTCTTTAGAGACGAGTTGCCCAAATCCATCAGCGGTAAAATCCAGCGCAACAAGCTGTAAAAATAGCAGTCGGCATTCAGCAGTCGGCGGTCAGCGAATGGATGGGCGCTGCCCATACCCGATTGTAGCTTGCGGGGCAAGCTTTGATCACACTCAAACAGGATTATTATGAGATACAAGAGTTACAAAGATTTAATTGTTTGGCAAAAGTCAATAGATTTGGCGCAAAATGTGTATGATTACACTGAATTATTGCCAAAGGAAGAATTGTTCGGGTTGTCTAGTCAAATGCGCCGTTGTGCGCTTTCTGTACCTTCGAATATTGCTGAAGGCTATGGCAGATGTTCTGATAAAGAATTTATCAGATTTCTTTACATTGCTTCCGGTTCTCTTGCCGAATTGGAAACACAGATGTTGCTTGCTGTTCGTTTAAAGTATTATAATGAGGAGCAGTTGCAAGCACTTTTTGATTTGTGTAAAGAAATAGGCAAGTTGCTTAATGCATTGATAGCGCGCATAAAAAACGAAGGAATTGGTTTGAAAGAAGATTAGTGGATTGCAGTGGTTCTTTCGTCAGTGGCTGACTGCTGACTGCCGGTTGCTGACTGCTACAATCCAAAATGGATTATGAAAAGAGTATATTTATTTGCCGGTCATTACGGCAGCGGAAAAACGAATATTGCAGTCAATCTTGCTCTGCAGCTTGCCGCGCAGGGGAAAGATGTGAAAATTGCGGATTTGGATGTGGTCAATCCCTATTTCAGAACCAAGGATTCCGCTGAGGATTTGGCGCGCGCCGGCGTGGAATTGATATCGCCCGCATTTGCCAATTCCAATGTGGATTTGCCTGCCTTGCCGCAGGAAATATATTCATTAGTGCAAAATACATCTTTTTATGCTATAATGGATATTGGCGGCGATGAAAGAGGTGCTTTGGCGCTCGGCAGATACCGCCCGTACATTTTGGAAGAGAATAACTACGAAATGGTTTTTGTCGCCAACTTTTTCCGCCCGCTCACGCGCACTGCCGAAGAAGCAATCGAGGTGATGCGCGAGATTGAAGGCGCGGGAGGCATAGCGTTTACGGCGATTGTCAACAATTCCAATTTGGGCGAGGAGACAACCGCGCAGGATATCCTTTCTACCGAGGAAGAAGTAAACAAACTGTGTGCACTCACGGGCTTGCCGCTGTTATTTACAAGTGTTAAAGAGAGCTTGGCGCCTCGGTTTGATGCACAGTGTATCATGCCGCTAAAGCTGCAAAAAAAGATTATTGATTAACCTTCAGCCGCTTTTTCGGCTGTAAAGTGAATAAAAATTAAAGTTGGAAAGGGGTAAAGAAATGCCTAAAGTAACTTTTGATGAAGATTTGTGTAAAGGCTGCGGTCTTTGTGTGAACGCATGTCCTAAGCAAATCATAGAAATTAAAAAAGACATTATTAACAAGAAAGGACATTCTCCTGCAGGGATTACCGACCAGTCCAAGTGCATCGCCTGTGCTTTTTGCGCGACCATGTGCCCTGATTGTGTAATCACGGTTGAGAAGTGAGGTGGCGAGTATGAGCGAAAAAGTTTTAATGAAAGGTAATGAAGCGATCGCAGAGGCTGCAATCAGAGCCGGCTGCCGCCATTACTTCGGTTATCCGATTACACCGCAAACCGAGCTTGCAGCGTACATGGCAAAGCGCATGCCGAAAATCGGCGGCTGCTTCCTGCAGGCGGAAAGTGAAATCGCCGCCATCAATATGGTGTATGGCGTAGCGAGCACCGGCTTGCGCGTAATGACATCTTCTTCCAGCCCCGGTGTATCCCTGAAGCAAGAGGGTATTTCCTATATTGCAGGTGCCGACCTTCCGGCACTCATTGTCAATGTGCAAAGAGGCGGCCCCGGCTTGGGTGGAATCCAACCCTCCCAGTCCGATTATTTCCAGGCAACCAAGGGCGGCGGCCACGGCGACTATCACTTAATTGTGTTGGCACCCTCTTCCGTGCAGGAAATGGCAGATTTAACCGCAAAGTGCTTTGAGCTTGCCGATAAGTACCGCATGCCGACCATGCTGTTAGCCGATGGTACCATGGGGCAGATGATGGAACCCGTACTCCTTCCCGAGGAGAGCGGCGTAACGGTGGAAAAACCGTGGGCACTCACCGGTACGAAGATGCAAAGAGAGCATAACATTGTGAACTCTCTCTACTTAAAGCCGGAAGAATTGGAAAAAACCAATTTTGACAGATATGAGAAATACTCCATCATCGAGAAAAACGAAGTGATGTATGAAGAATACATGATGGAGGATGCCGAGGTGTGCGTTGTTGCTTTCGGTATTGCTGCAAGAGTTTCCAAAAATGCAGTGGTTGAGGCGAGAAAGCAGGGAATTAAAGCCGGCTTGTTAAGACCGATTACTTTGTGGCCCTTCCCGAGCGAAGCAGTCAAAAAGGCAGCCGAGCATTGCAAGGCATTTGTCAGTGTTGAGCTTTCCATGGGACAAATGATTGAGGATATCAAGCTTGCAAGTGAGTGCAAGTGCCCGGTTGAGCTTTGCAACCGCGCCGGCGGTATGATTCCGTCACCCGAACAGGTGCTTGCATCTATTAAAAATGTAGCAGGAGGTAATGAATAATGGTAGTATTTGAAAAACCGCACGCATTGTGTGATGTGCCGCTTCACTATTGTCCCGGCTGTACACATGGTATTGTTCACCGCCTTGTTGCTCAGGCAATAGACGAACTTGGTATTGAAGGCGATGCTATCGGTGTAGCACCGGTAGGCTGTGCCGTTATGGCATATGATTATTTTTCTTGCGATATGGTAGAAGCTGCACACGGCAGAGCGCCGGCAGTAGCGACCGGTATCAAAAGAGCACTTCCCGATAATATTGTGTTTACCTATCAGGGAGACGGCGACTTAGCTTCCATCGGTATGGCGGAAACCGTGCATGCCGCAACGAGAAATGAAAACATTACAATTATCTTTATCAATAATGCGATTTACGGTATGACCGGCGGTCAAATGGCACCGACCTCTTTGCCGGGGCAGGTAACACAGACCTCTCCCTACGGCAGAGATGTTGCAACGGCAGGCTTCCCGATTAAAGTCAGCGAGCTGCTTGCGGCGTTAGACGGTCCGGCGTACATTCAAAGAGTCGCTGTAAACAATGTTAAAAATGTTAAGCAGGCACAAAAGGCAATTAAGAAGGCATTTGAAAACCAAATTCAGGGTAAAGGCTTCTCTTTGATTGAGGTTGTCTCTTCCTGCCCGACCAACTGGGGTATGACACCGCAGCAGGCACTCGATTGGGTGGAGGAAAAGATGATTCCTTACTATCCCTTGGGTGTTTATAAAGATAAAACAAGCGAGGAGGGCGAAAAATAATGACCAGTAAAATTTTAATCGCCGGCTTCGGCGGACAGGGTATTCTTTTCGCAGGTAAGGTACTTGCTTATAAAGGTCTTGTAGAGGGTAAACAACTCAGCTGGCTGCCGTCTTACGGTCCGGAAATGCGCGGCGGTACGGCAAACTGTAATGTCATTATCAGCGATGAGCCTGTCGGCTCTCCGATTGTGGATGACCCGAATGTACTCATTGTGATGAATCTGCCGTCTTTAGATAAATATGAGAAAGCGGCGGAAAAAGGCGCTAAGATTTTTGTGGATTCCACTCTCATCAGCCGCAAGGTGGAGAGGGAAGATGTGGATGTTTACTACATTCCCGCCACCAAAATGGCGCAGGATGCCGGTATTCCGACTTTGGCGAATATGATTATTCTCGGTAAAGTTATTAAAGAAACCGGTGTGGTCAGCTTTGAAGGCATGGAGGATGCACTCAAAAAGGTCGTTTCCGCAAGAAAAGCAAATCTTATTGATGTGAATTTAAAAGCGATAAAAGCAGGTTATGATTTTGAATAAACACCTTTTATTTTAATCATTTTTAGAATAGGTGTTTTTTGGTTCTTTGTCAATAGTTGGTGCAAAAGTTAAAACTGAAAATTTTCAACTATGTAGCAGTCACGAGCAAGTGGCTGCTATTTTATAATGGATAATCAAAAAAATGCTTTTATGCATTTTTCACAAAAAGTGTGAGTGAAATTTACGCAAAATTTAAAATCATTGGAAGAATTGTCAATAGTTTTAAATTTTTAAATGTGGTATAATTTAACAAAGTTAATTAATAGGTATAAATGGCTGTTTCTTTTTTTTGCTAAAATTAATTAACAAAGTTTATTTTTTTGCTAAATTATTTAACGTCGTTAAATAAGAGAGGAAATTGCTTATGAAGTTGAAAGTGTACACCAAAAGAACCTTATCACTCATTTTGTGTATGGTCATGCTCATGACCTGTTGGGTGTTTACCGCACCCGGTGCCGGTGCGGCAGGTGCATCGGAGTATGCATATCGTATTGAGCATCAGGACGATAACCCTGTTTACCATGTTGAAATTGATTTGCACATTCTTGATGCCGGTAACGGTTTTAACCGCGTCTTTAAAGGCACGCAAACAGGTAATCCGGACGGTTGGACCTGGGAAGCGGAGAATTACAAAGATATGGGCGGTATTGTGATTTGGTATAAAGATAACAACGGTACCGCGGCAAGTGAAAAAGATTATTCCATTGACTTTAGCCCCGCTAATGATAAATACGGATATTATCACTCCGATAATACAACAACTGCTAAGTCTTCATTATTCCCGCAAAACAGTTCTTCCGATTGGGATTCATGGGATAATACATACTATACGCTTTGCTTGGATTTAAGCGGTTTCCCGACTGCCTATGCCGTATATAACAACAATGACCATATGAAATTTAGCTGGGGTTGGAAGCCGGATACATGGACCGATTTTGAAATCACGCAAATCCGTGTCAGCGGTTATGACAGCAGCGTGGATGTTACAAGTGAGGCATATGATTCCTATCGTCCTATTTTTACCGGTAACATTCGCTCCGCCAGCACGGACGGTGAAAACTGTTCTCGTTATTACATCAAGCAAGACGATACGGTTGCCATCTGGCGCCCCAACGAATACGGTGATAATTTTGAGAGCAACACCGAAAATAACTGGGTGCATTTTTCCGATTATGCAGCCGGACAGGACGCGATGAAAAAAGGTGGTAGTTTTAATTCTGCATATACCAAATCATGGTCAGTTCCGGTTCCTCAGTTCTCCGACTATTCCTTTACAAAGTCAGCCGACACAAGTGAATACTATGTGGCAGGGGAGCATGCCGTGTTTTCTTCCGCATACACTTTTTCCAATAAGGACCAGTACGGCGCAGTATTAGCCGGCACATTGGAGCAATCCTTCAGTGTAGTGGAAGATAAGCACTATGAAAACAGTGCTTGGACCGATTCCTCTTTTGCAACACCCTCCTATTCGCTTAACGGAGCAACCGGTGAAATTACACCGACAAAGGCAAATGGTTTCCAATACCATAAATACTCTATCAGACCGGAAACAACATGGATTATTTCCGGCGCGTATGTCAATGTGAACGGTGCGGTCAACGGGTTATACTATGGCAATACCAAAACCGCTTTAATGAACTACCCGCAGCAAACCGTCACCTATACCTATAATAATACAACCACTTTAGGCGCACCGGTAAAAACAGACGCCGAAAATGATATTTATGATTCCATGGGCACAGCGGCTGTCACCAATGTCGGCGACACCGGCTCTAATGCGGGCTACTCTGCGCTTTACGGTGATGATGTTACCACCGTGCCTGCAGCGGCACAGTATACCGACCATTACTATGACGCTTCCGGTCACTATACCGCAGCGGCAACACCTTTCACCGCACCGGGTACCATGCACGAGAGCCTTTCCGTATCTTGTGCTTACGGTGCTGCAACCGCGCATGCTTGGAGCGCTTGGGCGGAGATGGATAGTGCTACCGAGGGCATGTCGGCGAGCGATTATCACCGCTCTGTATGTACTGTCGGCGGAGAAACGCACTACCGCTATCAGCCGCACGATTGGGATGCAGGCACTACCGATACGGCAACCTGTACCGCAGGCGGTTCCATTACTTATACCTGTAATACCTGTGAGCAAACAAAGACCGTTGCAACGGATGCAAAAGGGCATACACCGGCAGCTGCCGTTACGGAAAACAGCAGCGCAGCAGATTGTGAAAACAACGGCGGATATGATACTGTTGTATATTGCAGCGTGTGCGATGCACAAATTAGCAGCGCACACACAGTGATCCCCGCCACAGGTCACGATATCGCAGGCGTGGATTGGTCTTCGGATGGCATCAATCACTGGAAAACCTGTAAAAATGCAAATTGTCCGAACCCGCGGCAATCACAATCCGGGCATGATACTGCAGAGGGTGAAAGCGTAGTGACCAAAGAGGCAACATGTATGGAAACCGGTACATCCGTTACCCATTGCTCGGTATGCGATTATGGTGTAGAGTCCGTTATCCCCATAGATTCTACCAATCACTTGCAAACCGCAAAATCGGTTGACCCGCAAGAAAATGAAGATGTCGGCTTTGTATACATGCAGTGCGAGCGCTGTGAGAAGTGCTGGGCAGCTTCTTACAATGGCAGCGCATATGTTGCTACCGGCGAAGCACAGCCCAATCCGATTGATGTGAAAACGGCTTCCCACAAAATCCCGAAACCGGATTTCAATGCGTTCACGGATTCGAACATGGGTTATGATTATTCGGGCAGACTTTCGAGCTTAAAGATAATGAAAGAAGCGTATACGGATGTGGATAATTCCTATCAGGATATTCGTTTCTCGGGCTCTGTTGCCATTCCGTACACACAATCCGGTGACACAAGGGTATATGATGTTCCTTATGCGGTAAATCCGAGCAAGGTGCTTTCCGGCGGTAAGATGAAAAGCGTAGAAGAAATTCAAAATGATTCTTCCATCGGCAACGGCATTGTAGACTTCGGCTATATTTACACACAAGATAAATATATGGATTATAACCCGGAGAATCTTACGATTGAAAATGCTTCTAAAATGACAAATTATAATGGTAATGCAGGCTATTATTACCAGAGAATGAGCGTTGTCGAAAAGAATGCATCCTCCGGTACATTTAACGGTAATAACTGGAAAGGCGTAACTTTCCATGCAGATGGTGAAAACGGTGAAAATAAGGCGGCAGCTTTAACCTTTAATTTGGTTATCACCATGAAAGCGAAAAACTGGAAAAAGCTGTATGCGGCAAGACCGTATATTCTCTATAAATATAATGGTATTGTCTATGAAATCTATGACAGCGGCTGCTCGGCAGGGGAGTTACCTGAAGGTGAAGAGTATGAAGGCATGACACCTATTGCGCGTTACAGCTTTGGCACGGTTTTCTCCACCGCACTCGGCTATATGTTTGAAGAGGCGGAAGGCGATGGCTCTTCCACAGCGATTGAAAGATATATGAGAACGAGAATATTCGCACACCAATCCGATTTCGGTAATGACCGTGCGGATGCTGCAGCGGCAGAAGCAGCCGGTATCAACTGGTGGAGATATTATTTCTATGAAACATTTAATGAATTCTATACAGATTATGGCACTATTTACGATGCAGTAATCGGTTAAGATTTCAAAATAAAAAAACGCTGAAACGGGTTTCAGCGTTTTTATTGTTTTTGTTATCTGTTAATTGCTTTTTTCCAACATTTGTGGCACATTGCCGTGTAGCGCTCATCGCCGCCCAAGAGTACCTGCTCGCCCTCGGTGATAACATTGCCGGAATCGTCAATCCTTGCATTGACGATTGCTTTTCTGCCGCATTCGCAAATGTTTTTAATCTCCGTGATTTTATCGGCAATTTCCAAAAGCCTGCGTGAGCCTTCGAAAAAGTGTGTTCTGAAATCCGTGCGTAAGCCGAAACACAGTACCGGTACTTCCAATTCATCCACTATGCGGCGCATATCATCAATTTGCGCAGTGGTGAAAAATTGGGATTCATCCGCAATAATGACATCTACCTTTTGTGCAATGCGATTCTCAAATTCATCCCAAATACTCATATCGGGGAAGATAGCGGTGCATGTGGATTGCAAACCGATGCGCGAGGAGACAATCTCTAAATCTTCTCTTGTATCAATGCTCGGCTTTATCAGCCACACCTTTAGCCCTTTTTCTTCATAATTAAACTTTGTAATCAGCGCCTGCGCCGATTTTGAAGAGCCCATGGCTCCATACTTAAAATACAGTTTCGCCATTTTTATACCTTTCTTATGAACGGTTTGGACATGTGCTGCACAATATATTAGCATAATGCCATGTGAAATGCAACTCGGAAATACAACGAATATTGTTACTGTATTTTGTTGATATTATATATAAATTACAAAAAAACAACTATATCATGTGATGAAAAGAAGCTTTTCAAATGAGCGAACGGTCGCTTTTCGGCACAACCTTCATTACAATGAAAAGAGTTTTTTTGCGTTTTTATATAAAATGTTTTTTAAGGCTTCTTCGCTAAAATTAAGCTCTTTTATCTGTTTTACACTTTCGGCTTGATGGCTCCAGGGAGAATCCGAACCGAAGAGGATTTTTTCGGCTCCGTGCTTTTTTACAATGCGCTCAAATTGCTCCTTTTGGAGCATTTGCCGCTTTTGCTCCGGCACAAACACGCCTTCCGGCGGTACATAGGCGACTAATGAAAAGGAAGTATCAAAATAAACATTTTCGCCGCACAGCTCTGCTTCCACGCTGTCCCAATCCTTCCAGCCGCCCATGTGCGCAAGCACAAATTTATCGGGGTGTATGGTGCTGAGAATGGTTTTTATGTGAGCCACCGAGGCGAAATTATGATGCATAATGCCGATATCGAGTCCGGCATGAATTACCACGGCAAGCTCCAGCTCCGCCGCTTTTTCAATGATTCTTAAATAGCGCATATCATCCAAATCCGTGTTTTGATAAGCCGGATGCAGCTTAATGCCGGGGATGCCCCGTGAGGCGATGCGCTTGAGTTCTGCCGCGTAGTTTTCATAATCGGGGTGCATGCCGCCAAGCGAGACAATCCCTGTGGATTGGGATTGCTCGTTTTTTTGCAGTGCAATATCATTGAGCTTTTCCACTTGCCCCGGATTGGTCATCACCGGCAATAATAGCGAGATATCAATAGCGGCTTCTTTCATGGATTGCTGCAAAGCTGTATCCGTACCGGCAGTGTATGCCTTGGACTGAGCTTTCTGCTGCAAAGAAGCAACGACCTTGTCGGCAATAGCCGGCGGGAAGGTGTGCGTATGTGCATCAATTATCATAAAAACAGCTCCTAAATAATTCTTACTACTCTATCATTATAATAAAAAATATAAATAAATCAATAATGTTGTAATTTACTCACGCATATGTTAAAATAAAAGTAATTGTGGGCTAATAATTTTGTGTTTGGGGGATATATGGCTGCATCCGATAAAGCACCTTTCGGTGAAAGAGTAAAAAAAGCAATCGGCGTGGAAGGGGATACCAAAAAGGTATTATTCCCCATGCTCAATTATACCGCAACAAATATATCCACCAGCGGTGCCGGCTATTTCTTCAGCTTGTACTATATTCCTTTTTTGGTCTATGTGGAAGGATTATCACCGACACAGGTAGGCTTAATTATTCTCATTAAATCCGTGTGGGATGCGATTACCGACCCGCTCATGGGCGTGATTACGGATAGAACACACTCGCGTTACGGAAAGCATAGGGTGTATATCATTGCCGCTGTTATACCGTTTGTGGTAACTTTCTTTATGACATGGTACTCTTTCGGGCTGAGCGGAAATGCTTCTTCAAATACAGTTATGCTCTATTATATTGCGGCGTATGTGCTGTATAGCACCGCGACCACGGTTTTAACCGTGCCGCACACCGCTATGCTGCCGGAAATGGCACCCGATTATTTTTTGAGAACACAATATAATTCCGTAGGCTATTTAATGAACTCCGCGGGCATGGTGCCTACCTTTATTTTGGCATCTCTTGTGCTCAATTTTGTGCGCCCGGTAAAACTGACGGTGGGGTCTTTCTTCGTCTCCGTTATCGGCTGCTTTACCAATTCTTTAGAGCCCGAAACAGTGCCGAAAAGCCACTATTTTGTTGTCGGCTTGGTACTGGCGGCGGCGTACCTTATCCCGCTGTCCATCACGGCGAGAAAGTGTAAGGAGAGAAGCTCCCTGCAGGACCGTTTTGAGCCTTTCAGCGCAGGGTATGCCTTTAAGGAATATGCGCTGGTGTTTAAAAACCGTGCATTCCGTCAATATTTTATCATCAGCATCTTATATATGTTTGCGACCGGTTTCTATAATTCTTCCAAAATCTTTTTGTTTAAAGAATTATCCGATACCTATTTTCTTTACGGCATTATCAATATCATTGCCGGTGTGTTTGAAGCCTCCGCGTTTCCGCTCAATTTTGCCATTACCAAAAAATACGGCAAGCAAAAGTGTTCGTGGATTACCACGCCGTTTTGGATTATCTCTCTTGCTATTGTTTTGTTTATTACCGGACCGAAAGAGGAGGGCAAGGTGTGGATTAATGCGGTGATGATTATTATCCACACCGTGTTATATAACTTCGGCTTATCCGGCATCGGCTTTACAACCTCTAACACCTATCCGGATATTACGGATGTGGATGAAATGATTGTCGGCAGAAGGCGCGAGGGCGTTATTGCCACATTTTCCACGTTTATTAAAAAAGTCGCTTCGGGCATGATGGGCATGTTCGTGTTAACAGGACTCGAATGGTTTGGTGTTGACACGGCGGAAACAGCCAAAACCACCATCCGCGCTTCCATGGAAAGCGGCAAGCATGCGTATGACATTTTCGGCTCATTTTTCGGTGCGCATTTCGGTATAAAACTCTTTAGCGCCGGTGCGCCGCTGCTGTGCATTATCGGTTCACTCATTGCGCTGCGCCACTTTACCATGACAAAAGAGCAGCACACCATGATTCGAGCCGCCATTGCCGCCAAAAGGCAATACGGTGCGGTGGAGCTGAGTGACAAAGACCGAGAGATATGTGAAAATATTGCCGGTAAAAAGTGGGATGAAATGTGGATAGGAAAAAATCCCGATGGTGTCACGGCGCATAAGCTCGAAGAGCCGGTAGACGGTAAGTATGAGATTTTAAACAAATCATAGCTAAAGCGCACAAGGGGAAAAAGTATGAAAACATTTTTGTTTTATCTTGTCCAGTGGACCTGGGGACTGCCGGTCAATTTGGTCGGCGCAATTATCTTCCTCATTTGCAAGGCAATGGGAGGAAAAAGCGAAAAATTCGGCTATGCTTGGATTACCTATCTTCCCTGGAATCAGGGCGGTTTATCGATGGGATTGTTTATCTTTATGAAAGCCGACCATCCGAATGAAACATGGACATATAACACCCGTATTCATGAATACGGGCACACTTGGCAGTGCCTGCTGTTGGGTGTGTTCTACTATCCGGTGATTGCCATACCGAGCTCGATATGGTGTAACTTTTTTGAAGGGTATCGCCGCAAAAATAATATTTCGTATTATGTATTCTATCCCGAAAAGTGGGCAAACGCCTGGGGACAGAAGTTTTCACATAAAAAAATGATATTTCCGGAACCCTCCAAAGAGCGCTCTTTGGAAAAAACGGAATTGAAAAGGGAGGACTAAATGAATATAAACCTTGAAATATCCCGCCTTGCAAAATATGCGGTAGATAATGCATTGATTTGCGAGCAGGACAAAATATATTGTATCAATCGCGTGCTGGCAAAGCTCGGCCTGGATGATTATGAAGAAGTGGCTGTTGATGGCGAGAGTCCGGAATTGCCGCAGGAGATTTTAGATAATATTCTTGATTGGGCATATGAAAACGGGGTTCTTGAAGATAACGGCATTACCGCGCGTGATATTTTCGATACCGAATTAATGGACTGCTTTATGCCGCTGCCGAGCGAAGTGACCGGAAAGTTTAATGCTTTATATGCCGAAGATAAAAAGAAGGCAACAGACTTTTACTATCAGCTTTCTTATAAATCCAATTATATTCGCATGGACAGAATCCGTAAAAATATTATTTGGAATACCAATACACAGTATGGCGATATTATTATCAGCATCAATCTTTCCAAACCGGAAAAAGACCCGCGTGCTATTGCGGCAGCTTTAAAAGAGAAGAAAAAGTCCTCCTATCCTAAGTGCCTGCTGTGCAAAGAAAATGAAGGCTATAAGGGCACCGTGACACATCCGGCACGCGCCAATCACCGCATTATTCCGGTAGATATCTTGTCGGATGAGAGCTGGTTTATGCAGTATAGTCCTTATGTATATTACAATGAGCATTGTATCGTCTTTAAAGGCGCACATGAACCGATGAAGATTACAAAGCGCACCTTTGAACGATTGCTCGGTTTTGTCGATTTTATGCCGCATTATTTCTTAGGCTCCAATGCGGGACTTCCGATTGTAGGCGGCTCTATTTTAACACATGACCACTATCAGGGCGGTAATTTCGAGTTCCCGATGGCAAAAGCGGAAGTGACGCAGAATATACACATTGAAAAATTCCCGACAGTGGAAGCGGGCTTGGTGAACTGGCCGATGAGCGTGATTCGCATTCGTCATGAGAGCAAAGAGGTGCTGGCGGATTGTGCGGACTACATCAATAAAATGTGGTCGGAGTATACGGATGAGGATGCTTTTATTTTGGCATACACTGATGGAGAAGCACATAATGCTATCACGCCGATTTGCCGTTTTAGAGACGGCAAGTTTGAGCTGGATTTGGTACTCAGAAACAATATTACCACACCGGACTTTCCGGATGGCTATTATCATCCGCATCCGAAATACCATCATATCAAAAGAGAAAATATCGGCTTGATTGAAGTGATGGGTTTGGCAATTTTGCCGGCACGGCTCAAAGACAGCATTGCCAAAATTGCCGAAGCGCTTAAAGATGAGAGCAAGGAAGCGGAAATCTTTGCCGATGAGGATATGAAGATTCATTACGATTGGTATTTGGAGCTGAAAGCCGAAAATTTGCCGCAAGAGGATATTGAAGAGGGGATCCGCCGGTCTGTCGGTGAAATATTTGCAAAGATTTTGGAAAATGCAGGTGTGTTTAAAAACACGCAAGCGTTTATGCGTTTTTGTCAGACACTCTAATGTAATTTGGATAAACCGGGAAGGAATAAACAGTGAATAAAAGCAGTAAAGTGCTCATGATTGTGCTCGCAGCCGTTTGTGTATCGCTTGCAGTGGTGCTTTTTGTGTTTAGTCGCAACCGTGCGCAAACGCAACAGACCACCGACATCACAAGTGAAGTGACAACGATGGATGCGCGTGATTCACAGCAGAGCGATATAACCTTGGCTTTAAGTGAGTATAAAGCATTATTAAATTGGAAATCCGTAAAAAGTGCAAGCGGCTATGTAATCTATTATGACAGCGGCAGCGGCTGGGAGGAATGCGGCAGAACACCGAAAACCGCTTTTCGCTGCAATGGATTTGAAGGCGGTACCTCGTATGTCTTCGGTATCAAGCCGTATACAAAAAATGGGGACGAGGAAGTTATAGCGGATTCGTTTGCTTATACAATTAGAGGCAACACCCTGCCGGACACTCCGGAGTTTACCGTTACCAAAAAGAATAATATATATTCTTTATCATGGGAAAGTGTGAATAATGCAAATGAGTACATCGTCTATTCCATGTTACCCGATCAAAAGAAGTGGACAAGAGAAGGCATTACGGATAAAACCTCTTTCCAAATCGAGAAAACCAAGACACCGGAAATATATTTAGCCGTGCGTGCGGTTCGCTATGCGGATGGGGAAAAATATGTCAGTGATTACAATAAAACCTATGTCAGTGACATCGAGACGGTAGGCAAGATGTATTCCTGCGGTGATTCCGTTGCTATGGGTGTCGGCTCTCACAGCTTTTCTTATGCAGATATATTTGCGCAAGAGAATAATCTGGAGCTGATTGATACAACCTCAACAGGTTCGCAGTTATGTTCAGTCGATGAGAACGAAGATCATATTTGTGAGGAAATCATAAAAAATGTGACAAATGATTATAAGTATGTTTTTATAGAAGGCGGTAATAACGACTACTATAGCGGGGCTCCGCTTGGTGAAGTGACGCCTGCGGGAAGCAAGTCCTTCAATTTGAACACTGTCTGCGGTGCACTCGAAAGCGCTTTCACATACTTACAAAAAAACTGTCCGGATTCAAAGGTTATCTTTGTGTTGATGCATGAACCGGACGGCGCAGCACAAAAGAAAAACGATATAGGCTTAACCTTTAATGATTATGCCGAGGTAATTCGAGAGGTGTGTACAAAATATAAAATATCTGTGGCGGATTGCCTGAAGGATAGCGGGTTAAAGACCACCGATACAAAAATCAAAAAGCAGTATACCTTTAATTATAATGGTGTGTATCCGGAAGGGGACGGTGTGCATCCGACAGAGCAGGCGTACAGAAAATTCTATATGCCGCTGATTAATAAGCTTAAATAAGGAAAATTACCTTTACAGCAGGTAAAAAGCTGTAGAGTTTTAGGCGTATTACATAATAAAAACGGGTTGTCTCGTAAACAAGACAACCCGTAAAGATTTAGCGCACTAATCCAAATCATCCTTGAAGGAAGAAAACTTATCCCGGTAATCATTGTTGCGGGGTTCTTCGCTTTTTTGGGCAAGCGCAATGCGTGCTTTTTGGCGTTTTAAGCGTTTCTTTTTATGCAAATAGCGGTATAAAAGCACTGCCGCCGCGGCAATAATGAGTACGCATACAATAATGACAATCGGACTTTTTAACAGATTGCCGAAGAAACTGAAAATGCGCATGATAAAAGATGAGTCTACATCTGTATAGGCAACCAGGTTTATTTGCATGATTTCTTCCTCGGCGTGTATGACTTTTGCTTTGCATACAAAGGTGCCTTTTTCAATAGGCGCATTGAGGTATTTCGGCAAATCAATCGGTTCAATAATCAAGGTGGATTCATCCACATTTTTCGGCACCAGACTTGTAATGGTTTTTTCGGGCACTAAACTGACATGGTCGGTTTCTGTTGAAAACCTGACAGGTACTTCGGCAACGATGGTGGTTTCGGTGGATACCGCTTTCATTTTAAAATTGTTAAATGCCCAGCGAAACAGGCGGCGTGCATCCACCAGAGCGGAAGTATAGCTTTTTCCGTCTATATCGGTTTTTTTGCCGCCCATGACAACACAGACATAAGTGATGCCGTCCTTTTGAGCGGTAGCGCTTACACAATAACCGGATGCTTCCGTGGCACCGGATTTAACTCCGGTGGCGTATTCGTAAGCATATTGATTATATGTGGCGGTCGGAATCAATTCACAATCATTGTAAATGGTGTATTGTTTGTGTGTTTTGTTCTTAGGCACTTCATATGTTACATTTTTCACAATTTGCTGAAACAGCGGCAAAGTCATAGCGTGCTTTGTGATTTTTGCCATGTCCCTTGCCGTGGTGTACTGACCGTCTGCATCCAAACCGGTCGGATTGAGGAAAAAGGTATTCTCCAATTCCAAGCTCTTTACTTTTTCATTCATTTTATTGACAAAAGCATTCACGCTGCCGCCCACATGCACGGCAATCACATTCGCTGCATCATTGGCGCTTGTGAGCATCATCATACTCACCAAATCCAGCAGGGAATATACCTCGCCCTCCTTGACACCGAAATAAGTGGAAAAGGTTCCGTCAAGCGCATGAACACCGGCATAGGAGCAGGTGACATTGACTTTGGAAATATCTTCTGCACTTTCGATTGCCAACACGGCGGTCATGATTTTGGAAAGTGTACTCGGCTGCATCCTTTTTTCGGCATCCTTTGCAAAAAGCACTGTTTCATCATCATCCAAATTCATAAGGATTCCGCATTCGCTAATCAGCGGCTCATCGGGCGTGTAGGCATAACATAAAGGCGCAAAAGTCGCCAATAAGGCAAGTATGAGTAGAAAACAAGTTAATTTTTTCATAGACTTATGCTCCTTTTTGTGATATGATATATAAAATATCAAAGTTTGGTGCCTTCCGTTTTCCGGTGTAGGGTGGTCATATATATACTTATTATATCAAATAAAGACATAAAAATAAAATACTTTTTTATTTTTTTCGGAGGATAAATTGATTTATATTACCGGTGATACACACGGCGATTTTGAAAGATTTAATACGAAATCACTCAAAAAGCTCACAGCAGAGGATATGATTATTGTCTGCGGTGATTTCGGGTTTATTTGGCAAGGCGGCGAAAAAGAGAGGAAAATACTCAAAGCACTGGCAAAAAAGAAATACACCATTGCTTTTGTAGACGGCTCTCACGAAAATTTCGGCAGACTGCGTTCTTTTGCACAAGAGCAGTGGAATGGCGGCACCATTCACCGCATTACACATAATATTATTCATTTAATGCGCGGTCAATATTACACGATTGAAGGAAAGACCTTTTTTACCATGGGCGGCGGTGAGAGCGAGGAGAATGATTTGCGCGGGGAAGATGCCTGGGCAGGCGGCTCCTTGCCGGACAGAAGCGAATTGGTAATGGGTGCGGCAAATATTGATTTGCATGGGGGAAAAGTAGATGTTATTATCTCCCACGAGCCGAGCTCGAAAATAAAATCCATCTTATCCGACCAGGATAAATTGGGCACGATGGCAAGTATTAATGCGCTCAATGCTTTTTTGGAGCAGCTCTCCGAAAATGTGGAATACAAAAAGTGGTTTTTCGGCTACTTTCACATAGACAAGCGTATTACCTCTAAAATTACGGCGGTTTATCAGGAATTACTGCCCCTGGAAATATCATAAGGAAAGTAGGACATTTATGAAAAAGCTGATTATTACAATATGTACCATTATCCTGTTGTGCTCTGCTTTGGTGCCGAGTGCAGCGGCTGCGCAAGCAAACAGTGCACCGCAGCTTTTAGAAACCTCTTGTGTGGAAAGTGATGGGAATATGGTTTGCCTGGTACAGTTCAAAAGTACCGCGGGCAAAAAATACCGTGTCTATCGCAGGGTGCCTCACAGCGGCAAATACACCGCTCTCGGTGAGATTACGGCGAAAGGAAAAACTACACAATTTACCGATAAAAAAGCAAAAAAAGGTGCAATTTATTTTTATACGGTGCGTATGATTTCCGGTAATAAGTTGAGTGCTTTTGATAAAAAGGGCATTAAGGTAATTTGCTTTGACTGTGCGCCTACCATCAGCCTTACAACGCAGTATGCAGACATTCGCTTCAAAACAACTCCGGAAGCATCCTCTTACCTTATTTATAGAAAATTCGGCAACAATGCGTTTAAACAAATCGGCAAGCTGAGTGCACAGCAGGCAAAGCGTTCGCCGAAGTTTAAGGATAATTATTATCAGACTTTGACAACCGCTGCGGAAAAACAGCATTTGCTTTACAAAACATATGTGGACCCGACTGCAAATCCGTTCCGCTATGAAGTCAGGGCAATATATAAAACCGGCAATAAGATATCCAGAGGTTATTACAGCAAAACCGGTACTTGTGTGGTCGGTACACCCGCTTTGTCGAGTGTCAATATAAAAGGAAAAAAAGCGGAAATAGTATGGGCGGGCATTCCGGTCGCTAAAAGTTATAATATTTACGCTAAAGTAAGTGAAACAGCTTCATGGGAAAAGCTGGCGGTAGTGAGCAATAACAGTGCCAAAGAAATACAGAGCAAGAGCGTTACGCTTTCAAAAAATTATGCATATTTCACGGTGCGTGCATTTGCGAACTCTCACGGCAAGCTGATTTCCGGCAATTTTGAAAAAGATTTCCGCATTACCAACCGTAACTATACAGGTAAAAAGGCTCTTTTTGTGGGCGATAGTATTACCAGAGGTACGCCCACCAGAGGAGATGCTCTGCGCTATTTTTCCTTCCCTATTCGCGTACAGCAGCTTTTGGGTATCCGGTGCGATAATCTTGGTATCCCTGCTGCTACGATTGTCGAATCAACCACATCTTCGCGGCAATCTGTTTTAATGGATGAATTGGTACCTATGCATGAAGGTGCCCGGCCGAATACACCGGTGGCTTATTTGGATTCAACATCTCTAAGTCCGATTTGGCAGTATGATTACTTTGTGATTGAGGGCGGCACTAATGATTATGGTTGCGATGTGCCGATTGGCACTGAGGATAGTCAAGACACAAAAACCTTTAGCGGTGCGCTTAATCGCATGAGGGATATTATCATTTCCACAAATGCAATTCGCGCCGAAAAAGGTTTGGCACCTGTCAAAGTTATTGTGCTCGACATTACCTTCTCCTGTCGATTCGGTTCACTCAATACCGAATTTCACAGTCGCTTTACCACGCCCAACAAGCTCGGTTTAACAGCACTGGATTATAACAAAGCGTTGCACCAAACCTTTGCGAACAGCGATTTGGATGTTACATTTGTCAATAGCAACTCTGTATTAAATGAAAAGAATTGCTTGCATGAAAGTGCCGATAATTTGCACTTTACCAAACTCGGTTACGGAAAACTCGGCAAACTGGTTGCTAAAGCCATGATGTAAGAACGCGGCATTTAGAAAGGGTGCACCCGATTGAAAAGGGTTAGAAAAGAAGATAAAAAAAGCAGTTGCGATGTGCAAGTGTAAAATGAAAGTAGACACAAAAAAGTGTCTGCTTTCTTTTCTTTTATTGTATAATCGTTAAAAAGGAGGGATTTTGAATGGGAAAGCATAATAAATATTCACCGGAATTTAAAATTAAGTGTGTGAAAGATGTTTTGAAAGGAAAACATTCACAAGAAGAAGTTGCTTTAAAAAATGGAATGACAAATACGAATATTCGACGTTGGATAAAGAATTATCAAGAACATGGCGAAGAATATTTTTATCAAGAACACAGAGGAGGCGGTGGCGGTAATCCTTATGCAGCTTTGCATAGAAAGAAAAACCTTTCTAAAACGGAAAGGCTTGAGCTTGAAAATCTAAAATTGAGAATTGAGAATGAACGATTAAAAAAAGGCTACACAGTGGAAGGAGTTGGTGCAAACAAGGAGTTCGTTATTTTTTACGACAAGAATATGAAATCATAGATAAATTAAGCAAAGAAGTGCCGGTTGTTATGCTTTGTTCGTTGATGTGTGTAAAGCGTTCCGGCTATTATGCATGGAAAAAGCGAAAAGGAAAACTAAATCGCTACGAGCAGGATAGACAACTTTTAACCCGGCTGTTGTTTGAGCAACACAAAAAACACAAATGCTATGGGTATCATAATCTTGCACAGAAAATCAGAGAAGAAACAGGCTGGGTATTTTCGGACAATCTTGCGCATAAATGTTGTAAATACGCCGGTATTCGGTCAAAGGCGAGAAAAACATACAACCCTACCAAAGGAAAAGAACATATGAAGTATCACAATATTGTTGCAGGAAATTGGAATGCAACGGAACCGATGCAAATTGTTGTTTCCGATATGACAGAATTAAAAACGAAATATGGCAAATGGGAATGGACTTTCGCAGTAGATACCTACAACAACGAAATCATCGCTTCTTCTCTTTCAAAAAAGGTTGGAGACACAAGAACATACCTTGATGTTGCACACCAAGTTGCCGAAAAAGCAAAAGAGCAAACACGCCCAATCATTTTCCACAGCGACCAAGGCAGCGTTTACTCTTCAAGAGCATTCCTCAATGCTCATTCACATTGTACCAATATTGTACGCTCAATGTCAAGAGTAGGAACTCCGACAGATAATCCGATTATTGAATCGCTAAACGGATGGATAAAGGAAGAACTGCGAATTGATTTTGATATTTACCATTGCAAGGATGTACCGGCATTAATTGAAAACTACATAATCTATTACAACACTGAACGACCTTCTGCCAAATGCGGCAGAAAAAGCCCTGTTCAGTTCAGAACTGAACAGGGCTTTTAACCTTAAATCGCAATTTTAACTTTTTTAGTGTCCACTTTTACTTGACAACTTCACGATGCAACTGCTTTTTTTGCTTATTTGTTCATTTTCTTTTCAACCGCTTTAATATATCTCTTCAAAATCATATTCACACACTGTGAAAAGGAACGGTCTTCGATTTCCGCGATTTCCTTTACCCGCTCAATGACTTCGGAGTCAAGCGTGATACTGACTTTTTCTTTTGCCATTATTTGCTCTTCCTCTCATTTTTTATTCTATGCTGATATTATCGCACAAAATAAGAAAAAATGCTACACTTTTTTTGAAAAAATTATTTTTTATTGATTTCTTTCCATTTTGCTTGGAATTGTTCATAGGTTTCAAAATAGTAAAAATTCTCGAATTTATCGGTGAAGAAGTAATAATATGCATGTTCATCCGGCTCGAGTGCTGCTTTGATAGCGCCTTCACTCGCTGAGCATATAGGACCTGTCGGCAAGCCGATGCAAGAGTATGTAGAGTAGGCTTTCCAAATCTTTTTATCGTAGCCTTGTTCTTCAAGCATATCGGCATAATGCACAGTGGGGTCAGAGCCTAAATGCGGCGTGTTTTGTGCCTGCGGATTATTTAAACGATTCCAAAAGACAGCCGAAACCTTACTCATTTCCGCAGGAGAACCGCCGCTCTCTTTTTCAATAATTGAAGCCATGGTAAGTACATCGTCAATACTGAGATTTTTTTGCTCGCACTGTGCGCGAAAGCTCTCATCCAGGCGCAGCTGCATCGCACTGAGCATCATATTGGTGATGTCACTTGCTTTCATGTCCTCCTTAATTTCATACGTTGCGGGGAACAAGTAACCTTCTAATACATACGGGCGCATTTCTTTATTGTCAATCGCCGAGAGGAAATCATAATCGTAGCTTTGGGAAAGAGAGTCAATAAACTCTTTTGCTGTACATGCGCCGCTTTGCTCAAGAATTTGAGCGATTTGATAAGCATTCTTGCCTTCGGGAATGGTGACTTTTAAATTCGTTTTATCCGGCTGCTGCAGTTTTAAGCCGAGCACTTTATAGCTCATGTTGGCATTGAGATTATATACGCCGGTTTGGTATTCAAAGGTGGAGCCGTATTCACTATTCATATAGTTTTTGAACAGGTTTACACTGGTGATAACACCTTCCTGATATAAGCAATAGGGGATATCGTTTTTGTTATCATCATTAATTTCAAGGCGCACCGCTTTATCCTCTTGCGCAATTCCATACTTGTCAAATAAATACGGCTTGTACACAAAAAAAGCCACAATGAGCAGCGCAAGAACCAACAAAATGATGATAATTTTACCTTTTTTACTCTTTTTCTTTTCGAACATGTTTTATACTCCGTCTTTTTTGAGGATTACATTATAGCATATCGCTTTTTTATAGTAAAGAAACATAAAAGTTAAAAAATATTAAAATAATATTACAAAATGTTGATAAAAGCTTTTATATATGCTATAATTTTCGGGAGGTGGCATTATGAAGAAAGAAACAACAGAAAAAATCGGATTTGTAGAAAAAATCGGCAAGAAAAAACTCATTATCATTTGTTCCGTAATTGGCGCTGTGCTGATTGCTGCTGCAGGTATTGGGATTTATTTCGCTGTCAGAGGGCCGAAAAATATTGAGATTGAGCGCAATGAAAGCTATACACAGCTCGAGCAAAAAGAAGACCTTGCTTTAAATGAGGTGGAAGCTTCCCTGGAAGGTTATACCAAAGAGGAAGATGGTGCATTTACCGTTTTTACAAAGGGAAATGAAAGCGTAAAAGTTAAGGTAAATGATAAAGGCGAGATTACCTATATGAGCTATAACATGGAATTAGATGATTCCGTGCAATCGAAAATTGATGACTTTAGTGAGGATAGTATCAAGTATGGAGATAAAGAGAGCGATGTGCTCAAACTACTCTCCGATTACAACTATATTTATAATCTAAAAGCCGAAACCAAGGATGGTCACCAAATCCATATTTATCACTATGGTTGGACAAGTCAGAATGCGGTGCTTGAATTGAATTTCACCGATGGTGTCTTAGTTTATTATACAATTAATTCTTCTTCCATTGCCGCGAAATCCAATGCACCGGATGTCGATGATTTACAATAAAATAATCAATACCACCCGTCAAACGGGTGGTTTGCTCAGGGGCTATAAGCCCCGTTACTAACCCGCGTCTCAAGGCGCGGGCTTTCACTTTGTTCAAGCCTTATTGTTTTTG
>JAFWGH010000078.1 GCA_017512465.1 Clostridia bacterium | reverse complement strand
TGAGCCAGGATCAAACTCTCTAAAAAATTATATATCAAAGGTCCGAAGACCTGTGATATCCTTTTAGAGCTTTGTTCGCTCATTTCAGTCTGCTGACTGACCGTTGTACAATTTACTGTACGATTTAAAGTTTGCTAAAACTTAAAAAAATTTCAGGTTCCTTTTTTCTTGTCACTGTTTAATTTTCAAGGTCCATGTACACTCGACAGGGCAGACCCCTTTTCGCAGAGTGCTTTACTATTATATCAAAATTATTATAAAAGTCAAGAAAAATTTTCACTTTTTTTGAACTTTTTTTAATTTCGTTCTTTTCAACAAATCCATGTTTACTTTGTTGACGGATTAGTATGCTTTTCGCGCTTTTTCAACAAGTTATGAATATAGTAATTAATATTATTAATATTGTATTTTATTTTTTATTGTGCTATAATGTTTTTATACAATGTATTAGGGAGTGAAAACATGGCAAAACAATTCAGAACTCAGCAGTCGGCAAATACGCATTTTCACTTAAAAATGCCGTTTCGCTCCACAATTCTGTGAAAAAGAGAAAAAACCGCAAATGCGGTGCTATACTATGGACAAAGAAACACGAGAGGAGAATAGAAAAATGAAAAAGACATTCACAAAACATTAGCAATGATTTCAGCACTCACTACACTTATGACTGTCTTGGCGGCAGCGGTGCAGATAATATTCAGCGCCGCAACACTTCCTTAAAGGGCAGAGCAAATCAACGCTGAGCGGGTGGTATTTCGTATTTCGTTTTCAAAAAAACATGGTGAGTATCATTGACAATAGTAAAATTATTTGATATTCTAATAATATATTTGTTTAGAGGTGAAAAATATGGAAATTAAGTCTGTGTTGAATAAATCACTTTCGTTGGTTTTAGCGCTTGTCATTCTTATCACTTCGGCGGCGGTAATCGCTCCGGCACAAGCCAAAATCATAAGATCTGTATGTACAAATTGTAACGGAAAAGGATATTATGTATGCAAAGCTTGCAGTGGCAGCGGAAAAAGTAAGTATTGGGATCTTTATGATCACGTATGGAAGTATTACGCTTGTCCGGCATGTAATGGTCATAGAACAATCAAATGCCCTCGCTGTCAGAATGGGTATGAGGTTATTGATATTCCGGAGCCGAAACCAACTTCTATTAAAAAGATAGTTCCGAAAGCTGTGGGCTTTACAGTGAGTTGGAAGAGGCAGACAGTACAAACAGCCGGTTATGAAGTTCAGTATGCCACTGACAGTAAGTTTAAAAAAAATAAAGACTACGAACTCATTAGCGGTAATGCCAATACATCCGTGAGCATTAGCGGTTTAAAGGCAAACACAAAATACTATGTGCGCGTAAGAAGCTACAAGTCGGCTTACGGAAGAAGGTATTCTTCCTCTTGGTCCGGTGTTAAGAGTGTTGTAACTAAAAAGCTTGCAAAACCTGCGCCGACCTCCATTTCGAAAATTGTTTCAAAGAGTGCAGCTTTTACGGTAAGTTGGAAAAAGCAAACCAAGAACACTACCGGCTACCAAATTCAATACAGCACCAAAAGCAATTTTAAAAACAACAAAAATAAGTCGGTAAAAAATAAAACCTCGCTGACAATCAGCGGTTTAAAGGGCAAAACAAAATATTATGTTCGCGTGAGAACCTACAGAACATTTGGCGGTAAGAACTACTACTCCGCTTGGTCAAAAGCGAAGAGCGTTACGACTAAAGCAGCTGCGACATTTGTCACCATTAAGGCAGAGACCTACGCTGCGCAAGTGAGTGATATCTATAACAATCCCTCCAAGTATTTGGGAAAAAAGATACAAATTGACGGCTTGTATGACTTGGAAGACCTTACATCGCAAAACGGTGGAACTTACTACTATGTCTATCGCCTGATTCACGGCGCCCCCGGTGAAGAAGACAGTATGTGCGGTTTTGAATTTACCACAGCCGATGGCAAATATCCTTCTTATGTGCCCAAAAACGGCGATACAAACAGCGACCATCCTTGGATTAGGGTAACCGGTATTTTGCAAGTATACTACGAAGGAGAAGGCAACAACAAAACCGCATACTTCACTTTGAGCAAAGCAACATGCCAAGTGATGAATGAGCGCGGTGCGGAATATATTTAATGACATCAGCGGCTTTGCCGCTGATGTCTCAGAGTGTCGACAAAAATAAAGGCTTATTATGATAAGGAGTTAAACTATGTTGAAGTACACTTCGCTAATGTAAAGGACTGCACAGGATACCAAATTCAAATGTCCAAATATTCAGACTTTAGGGCGGATGCCTCCACAAAGCTTAACAATTCCAAAAATAAGCGCAGTACCAATAGCAGCGATACAACTGCATCAAATCCTTGGATATGGAGTTTTTCTAATAATAGTGATTATTATGTTATAATGAATGTGGATTCCGAGGAAGGTACATCTTATTATTATAGAATGAGAACCGTGAATAGTGTAAACGGTAAAAACTACTACAGTGCATGGTCTAATGTTGCATCCGCAAAGGCAATATGATCGTGATAGGCAGTTTTGCAAACACATAATGCCGGTTGTTACAGAATGAGAGCCTACAATAAAATTGACGGGAAAAACTACTACAGCAACTGGTCGGCTACCATTTCTGACTTGGACTATTAAATAACAATTATATCTTTCATCATAAATCCTTTCAGATTTTATTTTTAATCAGAGAAACCTCGACAGGGCAGACGCTTTGTCGAGGTTTTTCTGATTCTCTGCGCGAACAGGATGCAGGCATGGTTCGCTTGCGCGAACAGTTTTCAGTTTTCAGTTTTCAGTGTTCAGTTGTGCCGCTTGAGGCACATAAAAAAAACAACGCTTTGCGTTGCCACCTTTAATTCCGAATTCCTCATTCCTCATTGCGAACGCAGTGAGCCTTAGAGCGGAGCGGAACGGGTGCGGGCAAGGTTCGCTTGCGCGAATAATTTTGAATGCTAAATTCAAAATGCTAAATGCTAAATGAAAATTAGAATGTAGAAATTAAAAAGTAGAATGAAGGCGGTGCCGCTTGCGGCACATTTTAATTGCAATGTTGAATTTTGAATGTTGAATTTTGAATTAAGGTAGCGAAGCGAAGCTTCGCATTTTAAATTGCGAGGCTCTGCCTCGCCACCACAATTCTTCATTCTTCATTATTCATTCTTCATTCAAAAAAAAGCCGTGTGCTTTTTCAGCACACGGGTATTTTTTTAATTATTTCTTCGCATCCTTATCGATCAATTCGATAATACACATCTCGGCTGCGTCACCGCGACGCGGACCGGTCTTAATAATGCGAGTATAGCCGCCGTTTACATCTTTATATTTAGGCGCTACTTCTTCAAAAAGCTTTTTGACTACATCTTCCTTTGTGATGAAAGCGAGTGCCTGTCTTCTTGTATGAAGCGTATCGTTCTTAGCAAGAGTGATATATTTCTCTGCTACGGAACGAACTTCTTTTGCGCGTGTAACGGTGGTTTCAATTTTGCCGTTTTCAATAAGGAAAGTGACCATAGCGCGAAGCATTGCTTTTCTGCTATCGGACTTTCTACCTAATTTTCTACTACCGGGCATTAAGAAATTCCTCCTTTACCGATTTCGGTTAGTACGCTTAGTCATCATCTCTGCGCAGTGTTAAGCCTAACTGTGCAAGCTTACCGACTACTTCATCGAGAGATTTTCTACCGAGGTTTCTAACCTTCATCATGTCATCTTCAGACCTGCTGATAAGGTCCTCTACTGTATTGATGCCGGCTCTCTTTAAGCAATTAAAGGAACGCACGCTCAAGTCAAATTCCTCAATGGTCATCTCGAGAACCTTTTCTTTCGAATTATCAGGGTGCTCAACCATAATCTCAGTATCATAAGTTTCATCGGAAAGGTCGATGAAGAGATTGAGATGCTCGTTGAGGATTTTGGCACCTAATGATACCGCTTCCGTTGCAGAGATGGTACCATTGGTCCAAATCTCCAGAGAAAGCTTATCATAATCCGTAATTTGACCGACACGGGTGTTTTCAACTGTGTGATTCACTCTTAATACCGGAGTATAAATAGAATCAATCGCAATCACACCGATAGCCGGTTGTAAAAGTTGTTTGTTGCGTTCCGCTGTGACCCAACCGCGGCCTCTGCCGAGAGTTAACTCAATATTGAGGTGAGCGCCCTCTTCGAGAGTTGCGATGTGCAGCTCGGGATTGAGAATGTCCACATCGGAATCGGTGCGGATATCCCCTGCCTTCACTTCACAGGGTCCTACTGCATCAATGTATGCAATTTTATCGTCACCCGAATGTATTTTGAGAATTACATCTTTGAAATTGAGTACCATTTCGGTGATGTCTTCCTTAACATGGGGAACGGTTGAAAACTCATGGAGAATACCATCAATTTTAATTGAGGTGATAGCATAGCCGGGAAGAGAGGACAAAAGTACTCTTCTCAAGCTGTTACCAAGTGTTGTACCGAAACCTCTTTCAAGCGGTTCCAATACAAATTTACCATAAGTTCCATCAGCAGCTAAATCGAGAGCTTCGATTGTAGGCTTGTTGATTTCTATCATGCGAAAGCCTCCTTAAATAATTGATTGTCGAACAATACCAAATAATAAATAGATAGAATAATATTATTTAGAATAGAACTCGACGATAAGGTGTTCCTCAACAGGTACGGTGATTTCTTCTCTTTCGGGAAGTCTTTCCACCTTTGCAGTAGTACCATCTACTGCCAACCACTGAGGAATCGGACGGGATGCTTTTTCTTCAAGCATAGCTTTGAATTCGTTCTTCTGTGCACTGGTCTCTTTAATCGCTACAACATCGCCTACCTTTAAAAGACGAGATGGAATATTACAGCTTACACCATTTACGGTGAAGTGACCGTGGTTAACAAGTTGTCTTGCCTGAGAACGGCTCTTACCCCAAGATGCCGAATAAACAACATTATCTAAACGGCTTTCACAAAGTTGCAACAGATTGTCACCTGTTACGCCGACTTTCTTCTCGGCGATTTCAAAATACTTATGAAACTGCTTTTCGGGAATACCGTAGTATCTTCTTGCAGTTTGCTTTGCACGAAGCTGAATACCATATTCGGAATTCTTTTTCCTGCCCTGGCCATGTTGACCGGGAGCATATGAACGGCGCTCAAAGCCGCACTTATTTGTGTAGCATCTGTCGCCCTTTAAGAAAAGCTTTTTGCCTTCACGACGGCACTGCTTACATACTGCTCCAGTATATCTTGCCATTTACATTTACCTCCGTTAAGATTAAACACGTCTGCGCTTAGGCGGACGGCAGCCATTGTGCGGAATCGGTGTGACATCTTTAATCATAGTGATGTTAAGACCTGCTGTTTGTAACGCACGGATAGCTGATTCACGGCCCTGACCGGGACCCTTAACATAAACTTCAACTGTTTTCATACCATGTTCAATCGCTGCAGCTGCTGCGGTTTCCGCTGCCTGCTGTGCTGCGAACGGTGTGGACTTACGGGAGCCTTTGAATCCAAGCTCACCTGCACTTGCCCATGATACAGCATTACCCTGAGTATCAGTGATTGTGACGATAGTATTATTGAAGGTTGATTGAATGTGCGCTGCACCGCTTTCAATGTTCTTTTTAACACGGCGGTGAGAAGTGGTTTTTCTTGAACCTTTTGCTGCCATTTTTTTACCTCCTGACTTACTTCTTCTTGTTTGCTATAGTCTTTTTGGGACCTTTTCTGGTACGAGCATTTGTCTTAGAGTTTTGACCTCTAACCGGTAAACCCTTACGATGTCTGATACCACGATAGCAGCCGATTTCAATAAGTCTCTTAATGTCGTATTGAGTGTTACGGCGAAGGTCACCTTCAACAGTAACATTCTCTTCGATATAGTCACGGATTGCGGAAACTTCAGACTCGGTAAGGTCATTAACTCTTGTGTCGGGGTTAATGCCGGTTGCCGTGATAATATCGTTTGCAATCTTCGGACCAATACCATAGATGTAGGTTAAACCTACCTCGATCCTCTTATTTCTCGGAAGATCGACACCAGAAATTCGTGCCATTTAATGCACCTCCATTTGAATCACTCGCCAATTAGCCTTGGCGCTGCTTATGCTTGGGATTTTCACAAATAACCATTACTTTTCCCTTGCGCTTAATGATTTTGCACTTATCGCAAATCTTCTTTACTGAAGGTCTAACTTTCATTTAAATACCTCCTTCGTCTACTTTGTTCTCCATGTGATGCGACCTCTGGTCAAATCATAGGGGGACATTTCAACCGTTACCTTGTCTCCGGGAAGGATACGAATATAATTCATACGCAGCTTGCCCGAAATATGAGCTAATATTTTGTGTCCGTTTTCAAGCTCTACACTGAACATTGCATTCGGCAGAGCTTCAATAACTGTACCTTCAATTTCAATCATATCAGATTTTGACATAAATTTTCTCCTTGTGACTGTGTCACTAACTAAATCTTTGTCATAATAACGGGGCCATCTTTGGTGATAGCAACTGTGTGCTCGAAGTGCGCCGCCAATGAGCCATCCGCCGTTACAATAGTCCATCCATCCGATAACTGTTTGACCGCGTAATCACCCTGTGTAATCATGGGCTCGATTGCAATGGTCATACCCGGAAGAAGCCGAGCACCTCTGCCGGCAGTACCGAAATTAGGTACACTTGGATCTTCATGAAGCTTTTTGCCGACTCCATGCCCGACAAAGTCACGAACTACGCCGTAGCCTGCCGCTTCGCAGTGCTGCTGCACCGCTGCGCCGATATCGCCGATCCTTCTACCTGCGAGTGCCGCTTCAATGCCTTTATACAAGCTTTGCTCGGTCACTTCGCACAGCCGCTGCGCCTGTTGAGAGATATCACCGGCGGGGAAGGTGGCGGCGTTATCGCCGTTGAAGCCGTGGATCGCGGCACCGAGGTCTATAGAAACAATATCACCGTTTTTAATGATGCGCTTCTTGCTCGGTATGCCGTGAATCACTTCATTATTTATGGATATGCATGCAGTAGCAGGAAAGTCATATAAGTGAAGGAAGTTCGGTGTAGCACCTTGAGAGATAATATAGTCATACGCTAATTTATCTATCTCGGCGGTGGATACACCGGGTTCCACTGCCTCCCCTGCTATCTTTAGTGCCATTGCAGAAATATAGCAAGCCTCTTTCATCAGCTCTATTTCTCTTGCAGTTTTGAGCACTACCATGCTTAATCCTCCAATGCTTTCATGGTAGCCTCAATGGATTTTTCAATCCCGAGAGTACCATCAGCTGTGCGAAGGATGCCCTTCGCTGCATAGAAATCTTTTAACGGCTCTGTTTGTGTGTGATACACTTCGAGTCTGTCAAGTACAGTTTCGGGAGCATCGTCCTTTCTCTGAACAAGCTCGCCGCCGCAACTGTCACAAATGCCTTCCGCCTTCGGAGGCTTATTGACAATGTGATAGGATGCGCCGCACTTGGAGCAAACCCTTCTGCCGCTCATTCTGCCGATGATGGTTTCATCATCCACCTGGATTTCTACGACTTTATCAATTTTGACACCCATCTCATCAAGCGCTTCCGCTTGCGGAATGGTGCGCGGGAAACCATCCAAAATGAAACCGTTTGCGCAATCATCCTTTGCCAGTCTCTCTTGAATGATACCGATTACTACGCTATCCGGAACCAGTTTGCCGGCTTCAATATAGCTCTTGGCTTTTAAACCCATTTCCGTGCCGTTCTTAAGAGCTTCACGGATAATGTTGCCGGTTGAAATGGTCGGTATGCTCAGCTTTTGGCTGATAACCTCAGCCTGAGTACCTTTGCCTGCGCCCGGAGCGCCTAAAAAGATAAGATTCATAACGTTACCTCTGCTTAGTCAAGAAAGCCTTTGTAGTGACGCATCATCATCTGGCTTTCGAGCTGTTTCACAGTTTCGAGTGCTACACCGACTACGATGATGAGAGATGTACCGCCCATGGAAATCTGCATATCCAAGCCGCCGGCTTTTGTGCCGAGCTGGAAGAGTATCGGGAAGAGTGCCACAACGCTGATTAACAAAGCGCCGAGTAAGGTTACTCTATTGATAATCTTACCGATATAATCGCTTGTGGATTTACCGGGACGGATACCGGGAATAGCACCGTTATTCTTTCTTAAATTGTTTGCCATTTCTACAGGATTGTATTGAATGGTTGCATAGAAATATGCAAAGAAGATAATCAATACAAAGTAAATGATGGCATACGGCCAGTGTTCGGAAGAAAAAACATTAAAGAATTTTTCCCAGAAAGAGCCTTCCTCAACATTCACAAACATTTGAACTGTTGTGGGAATGGAAAGAATGGAAGATGCGAAGATGATGGGAAGCACACCGCTCATGTTAACCTTAATGGGCATGTGGGTGGACTGACCGCCATACATCTTTCTGCCGACAACTCTTTTTGCATACTGAATCGGAAGTCTTCTCTCTGCATTGTCCATCCATACGATGAAAGCAATCATGAGAAGGAAGCAAACCAATACAATCGGAGAAAGCGCATAGAAAACGCCGCCTCTGGTGAAGTACTGCCACAAGGAACCGATGAGAGTCGGGATTCTCGAAACAATACCTGCAAAAAGGATGATGGAGATACCGTTGCCGATGCCTCTGTCGTTAATCTGCTCACCGAGCCACATAACGAGTGCGGAACCTGCCGTGAAGCAAATGACAATAACGATTGCTTCAAACACAGCGGCGAATGTACCTTCTGTCGGAGCGAGATAATCGCTGTTTGTATTCTTAATGTAGAAATAATATGCAACAGATTGAAGCACTGCCAAGCCGATGGTTAAGTAACGGGTAATGGCTGCAATCTTCTTTCTGCCTTCTTCACCCTCTTTTTCAAGCCTGCCGATAGCAGGAATTGCAACACCCAACAACTGGATAATAATGGAGCTGTTGATGTACGGTGTTACACCGAGAGCGAACAGAGTACCGTAGTTGAATGCGGAACCTGTCATCATGGAAAAGTAAGTTAATATATTACCGCCTGATGTATCAAGTGCTTCCGTGATGTTCACAAACGGAACAGGAATATTTGCGCCTATACGATAAAGAAGAACGATTAATAAAGTGAAAATCATCTTCTTTCTCAAATCTGCTGTTTTCCAAGCATTAGCGATAGTTCTAAACAACTTACATCACCTCTGCCTTTCCGCCTGCAGCTTCAATCTTAGCTTTAGCTGTTTCAGAAAATGCATTGGCTTTAACATTCAGTTTCTTGGTGATTTCGCCGTTGCCGAGAATCTTTACACCGTCAAGCGTTTTCTTTAAAAGACCGCTTGCTACGATTGCATCGACATCTACATCGGCGCCATCATCAAATCTGGCTTCCAAATCTCCAACATTTACAGTTGCATATTCGGTTCTGAAAATATTGTTGAAACCTCTTTTCGGTACACGTCTTTGAAGAGGCATTTGACCGCCTTCAAAGCCGGGACGGATGCTGCCGCCCGAACGAGCCTTTTGACCCTTGTGACCTTTACCGGCAGTTTTGCCCTGACCGGAGGCAGGACCTCTACCGATTCTCTTGCGAGCTTTCTTGGAACCCTCCACAGGAGATAAATCATGTAAATTCATAGTTGCACCTCCTTAGTCTTCTACCACAGCAACAAGGTGACAAATCTTTTTGATTTTGCCTTGTGTCTGAGCGTTATCGGGTTGTACTTTTGTATCACCGATTTTGAAAAGTCCGAGAGCATGTGCAGTCGCAATCTGGTCTTTTTTGGAGCCGATAAGGCTTTTTACCAATTTAACCGTAACAGTTTTGTTTGCCATGTTACCTGCCCTCCTATTCCAAAATCTCTTTCGCACTCTTGCCGCGGATAGCCGCAACTTCATCTACTGTGCGAAGCTTTGATAAACCATCAAATGTTGCTCTTACAACATTAATCGGATTGTTTGAACGCAGTGCCTTTGTACGAATGTCCTTAATACCTGCGGACTCAACAACCGCACGCACGGGACCGCCTGCGATAACACCGGTACCGGGAGCAGCGGGTTTCATGAGCACTGCACCGGCGCCGTACTTACCAATAATCTCATGAGGAATGGTTGTTCCCTTCATGGATACGTTGATAAGATTCTTTCTTGCAGCTTCGGTACCCTTACGGATAGCATCCGGAACTTCGCCGGATTTACCAAGACCAAAGCCGACTGTGCCTTTGCCGTCACCGACAACGACTAATGCAGCAAATTTGAAAATTCTACCGCCCTTAACAGTCTTAGATACTCTGTTAAGAGTGACAAGTCTTTCCTGCAATTCTTCTTGCTGTTCAATCTTAGCCATCAGTATCCTCCTTTAGAACTTTAATCCACCCTCACGGGCACCTTCGGCGAGTGCCTGCACTCTACCGGTATACACATAACCACCACGGTCAAAAACAACCTCAGTGATGTTTTTCGCGGCTGCGCGCTCTGCAATCTTCTTACCGACTGCCGCTGCTGCCTCTTTGTTTCCGCCATATTCGGTGAAATCCTTCTCGGTTGTTGATGCTGCACAGAGTGTTACACCCTTTGTATCATCAATAATCTGAGCATAAATATGGCTGAGTGAACGGTAAACTGCTAAACGAGGACGCTCGGCAGTTCCGCTGATTTTACCACGCACACGCGCATGGCGTTTTTGACGGCTTTTATTGCTATCAATCTTAGAAACCATTTCGCTAATCCTCCTTTATTATGCTTTACCTGCTTTACCTTCCTTACGGCGGATATGCTCGTAATCATACTTGATACCCTTGCCCTTGTAAGGTTCGGGAAGTCTCTTTTCACGAACAACCGCTGCGAACTGACCAACCTTTTGCTTGTCAGCACCGGAAACGATAATAGTGTTTGCGTTCGGCACATCAATAGTGATGCCTTCGGGCTCTGTCATGATAACCTGGTGAGAATAACCAAGGTTCATCACAAGGTCCTTACCCTGCTTTTGCGCACGGTAACCGACGCCGTTAATCTCTAATTTCTTTGAGTAGCCCTCGGTTACACCCTTAACCATATTAGTAATTAAGGAATTGTATAAACCGTGAAGAGCCTTTGACTTATTTGTATCATCGGGACGGGTTAAAGTCATCACGCCGTCTTTGAGCTCAATCGCAATAATTTTATCTACTGTTTGAGTAAGAGTGCCCTTCGGGCCTTTGATGGTAACGGTTTGACCATCAACATTGCACTCAACACCAGCCGGAATTGCGATTGGTCTTTTGCCTATTCTTGACAATTAAGTGCACCTCCTACCAAATAAATGCGAGAACTTCGCCGCCCACATTCTCTTTGCGGGCCTTCTTATCGGTCATAACGCCCTTCGGTGTGGAAATAATCGCAACACCGAGACCTTTCATCACGCGCGGCATATCTTCAACACCGGTGTAAATTCTAAGGCCGGGCTTGGAAACTCTTCTGAGTCCCGTAATAACCTGTGATTTGTTTTGGCCGTATTTCAAAGTCATATGAATCATGCCTTGCTTGCCGTCTTCAATAACTTCAAAGCCATTAATGTAACCTTCATCAACAAGAATCTGAGCAATTGCTTTCTTCATGTTTGATGCAGGAATATCAACTGTTTCATGCTTTTGGGAATTAGCATTTCTAATTCTGGTGAGCATGTCAGCTATCGGATCTGTAATATGCATGCATTAAACCTCCTTCAATTGCTTACCAACTTGCTTTTTTTACGCCGGGAATTTCGCCCTTATGAGCCAACTCCCTGAAACAGATACGACATACACCATACTTACGAAGGTAGGAATGAGGTCTGCCGCAAATCTTGCATCTGTTATAGGCTCTGGTCGAATACTTCGCCTTGCGAGCCTGCTTAACTTTCATAGATGTTTTAGCCATTCTCTATCCCTCCTTATCTTGCGAACGGTGCGCCCATGAGCTTTAAGAGCTCACGCGCCTCTTCGTCTGTTTTAGCGGTTGTGACAAAGTTGATGTCCATACCTCTGATCTTGTCAATCTTGTCATAATCGATTTCAGGGAAAATCAACTGTTCCTTGATGCCGACGCTGTAATTGCCTCTGCCATCGAAGGAATCGGGGTTGATGCCTCTGAAGTCACGCACTCTGGGAAGAGCAATGTTGAAGAATCTGTCTACAAATTCATACATTCTCTCACCACGCAGAGTCACTTTAAAGCCTACGATTTGACCATCACGCACTTTGAAGTTTGCTACAGACTTCTTAGCACGGCAAACGATAGGACGCTGACCTGTAATTTGCATTAAATCGCTTGTTACAGCATCAACGATTTTGGAATTGTCACGAGCTTCGCCGCAAGCAACATTGATAACAACCTTATCAAGCTTCGGGATGCTCATAACAGAAGTGTAGCCGAACTTTTTCATCAAAGTATCACAAATCTCTTTGACATAAGTTTCTTTCAGTCTTGCTGCCATGTTTACCTCCCTTAGAATGTTGCGTTGCACTTCTTGCAAACGCGCACTTTTTTGCCCTTCTTATCTACGCCGCTGCCGACTCTTGTCGCCTTGCCGCACTTCGGGCAAACGAGTTGCACTTTGCTCACATAGAGCGCGCTCTCTGTTTTAATCAATCCGCCCGGATCGCCTTGCTGGCGGGGTTTCGCATGCTTGGTGATAATGTTAACACCTTCAACGATAACTTTACCCTCTTTCGGGCTGACTGCCTTGATTTTTCCGACTACGCCGCGGTCCTTGCCGTTGATAACCTGAACCTTGTCGCCTGTCTTTACAAACAATTTACTCATTTTCTCCGACCTCCTTACAGTACTTCCGGAGCTAATGAAAGGATTTTAGTATAATCCTTATCTCTAAGCTCTCTTGCTACGGGCCCGAAGATACGAGTACCTGTCGGATTCTTATCTTCGTTGATAATGACTGCTGCATTTTCGTCGAAACGAAGATACTGACCGTCTGCACGGCGTACGCCCTTCGCTGTACGAACAACGACAGCCTTCACTACATCGCCTTTCTTAACAACGCCGCCGGGTGCTGCCTTCTTGACTGAGCACACGATAACGTCACCAATGTTGGCATACCTTCTGCCTGTTCCTCCAAGTACACGGATGCACATTAATTCTTTTGCTCCGGTATTGTCGGCAACCTTAAGGTAAGTTTGTTGCTGAATCATCAGTGATTGCCTCCTTAAAAATTACTTGGCTTTTTCTATAATTTCTACAACTCTCCATCTCTTATCTTTAGAGAGGGGACGAGTTTCCATAATCAGCACCTTATCGCCGATGCCGCACTCATTCTTTTCATCATGAGCCTTGTACTTTACAGTACGGTTGATAATCTTGTTATAAAGCGGATGGCGTACCTTATCTTTAATAGATACAACTACGGTTTTATCCATCTTATCGCTTGAAACAACACCAACTCTTGTTTTTCTAAGATTTCTTTCGCTCACAGCTTAATCCTCCCTTCGCTTATTCAGCAGCGCCGTTTTCATTCTGGACTGTCTTGATACGAGCAATATCCTTCTTAACGGCGTTGATACGCATTGGGTTATCGAGCTGATTAATGGCTTGCTGGAAGCGAAGCTTAAACAATTCGTCTTTCAACTCAAGAAGCTGCTTGTCGAGCTCTTCAGCTGACATTTTTCTGATTTCGCTTGCTTTCATTACTGCTCACCACCCATTTCTTCTTCTTTTTTTACAAATTTGCATTTTACAGGCAATTTGTTTGCTGCAAGACGCATAGCTTCCCTTGCGATATCCTCTTCAACACCTTTGATTTCAAAGAGAACCTTGCCCGGTTTAACAACTGCTACCCAATATTCGGGGGAGCCTTTACCGGAACCCATGCGGGTTTCAGCCGGCTTTGCAGTAACGGGCTTATCGGGGAAAATCTTAATCCAAACTTGACCGCCACGCTTGATATAACGTGTCATAGCAATACGGGCTGCCTCAATTTGATTTGCGGTAATCCAGCAAGGCTCAATTGCCTGAAGACCGAAATCACCGTAAGTTACTGTGTTACCTCTGAGAGCCTTACCTTTCATACGGCCTCTCTGAACACGGCGGTATTTAACACGCTTAGGCATTAACATTGCGCTTGCCTCCTTCCCTGCGAGGTCTACGCTTATTGCGTGCCTCGTGAAGAACTTCACCGCGATATAACCAAACCTTTACGCCGATACGACCGTAGGTGGTTTTTGCCTCTGCAAAACCATAGTCGATGTCCGCACGAATGGTCTGAAGCGGAATAGTTCCTTCCTTATAAGTTTCCGAACGGGCAATTTCTGCACCGCCGAGACGACCGGACACTTGAACTTTGATTCCGCGAGCGTGAAGTCTCATCGCATTACCGATAGCCTTCTTAACTGCTCTTCTGAAGGAAATTCTTCTTTCAAGCTGAGAAGCAATGTTCTCTGCAACAAGAGTTGCGTTAAGGTCGGGTTGTTTAATATCCACAATATTCAAAGAAACATCTTTGCCGAGTTTCTTTTCGCAATCCTCTTTGAGCTTTGCGATTTCAGCGCCCTGACGACCGATGATGATACCGGGCTTCGCGCAGTGAATATTAATTGTTACTTTGTTGGAGCTTCTCTCGATTTCGATTAAAGCAACGCCTGCATCATACAGTCTCTCTTTCAGATACACTCTGATTTCGTGGTCCTCTACGAGAGTTTTGCCGAATACATCTTTGCGTGCATACCAACGAGAATTCCAATTTTTAATGACACCGATTCTCAAACCGGTAGGATTAACTTTCTGTCCCATTTATTCTATCCCCCTTCTTATTCTTTCTCTGCAAGAGTTAAGGAGATGTGCGAAGTTCTCTTGTTGATTCTGTACGCACGACCCTGTGCTCTCGGTCTGATTCTCTTGAGGATAGGTCCGGGACCTACCTGACATGCCTTCACATACAATGTCGAAGGATCCATATCGAAATTGTTTTCCGCATTAGCGGCTGCTGATTTGAGCAGCTTTAATACCGGCTCGCATGCTGCCTTCTGTGTGTACTGAAGGATAGCCATTGCTTTATCTACCGGTTGATTGCGGATGAGATCCAAAACGATCTGAACCTTACGAGGAGACATGCGGACATAAGTAACTTTTGCTGTTGCTTCCATTTTAAATTCTCCTTTCATCCGCCTTATTTAGTGGTTTTGGCACCTGCGTGCCCTCTGAATGTTCTGGTCGGTGCAAACTCGCCGAGTTTGTGGCCTACCATATCTTCTGTTACATATACAGGTACATGCTTGCGGCCGTCATGCACAGCAAAAGTGTGACCAACGAAATCCGGATAGATTGTTGATGCACGGCTCCAAGTCTTAAGAACCTGTTTTTCACCGCTATCGTTCATAGCCTGAACTCTCTTGAGCAATACAGGCTGTACAAATGGTGCCTTTTTAGTACTTCTACTCATAATTTATTGCTCCTTTCGACTATTTACCGTTACGGCGTCTTACAATATACTTATTAGATGCCTTCTTCTTATCGCGTGTCTTGTAACCGAGAGTGGGTTTACCCCAAGGAGTTACAGGACCCGGTCTACCGATGGGGGATTTACCTTCACCACCGCCGTGGGGGTGGTCATTCGGGTTCATAACGGAACCGCGAACAGTCGGTCTCCAGCCCATGTGGCGTTTACGACCTGCTTTACCGATTTTGATGTTTTCATGGTCAATGTTGGAAACCTGACCGATGGTAGCCATGCAGTTAATCGGTACATTGCGCAGCTCTGTGGACGGAAGTCTTAACAGAGCAAAGCCGTTTTCTTTCGCCATTAACTGAGCGCTGTTGCCGGCGGAGCGAACAAGCTGTGCGCCCTTACCGGGATACATCTCAATGTTGTGAATAACAGTTCCTACCGGGATATTGAGCAGCGGTAATGCGTTACCGACTTTAATATCCGCCTCGGGACCTGCGATTACCTTATCGCCGACCTTTAAGCCGTTGGGTGCGATAATGTATCTCTTCTCGCCATCTTCATACTGAAGCAAAGCGATGAATGCGGAACGGTTGGGGTCATACTCTAATGTGAGTACTTCTGCTTCGATACCTACCTTATCTCTCTTGAAGTCGATAACACGATACTTTCTGCGGTTGCCGCCGCCGTGGTGGCGAACGGTGATGCGACCGTAGCTGTTACGACCGGAATGCTTTTTAACAGGCTCTAAGAGGCTTCTCTCAGGCTCTACCTTGGAAAGACCTCTGTAGTCTGTGCTGGACATCCCTCTTCTGCCGGGAGTGGTAGGATTGTAAAATTTAATTGGCATTTCTTTACTCTCCTATTCTGAACAAACTTCGCGGAACATGCCTATTCCATACATCATCTGTTCAATATTTTTTAAATAATAAATTACTAATTACATAAGTCCGTCAAAGAATTCGATGGTTTTGGAATCCTCAGTGATGGTGACAATCGCTTTCTTCCAAGAAGCGGTGCGACCTTCGGACATACCCTGTCTTCTCTTCTGACCTCTGACAGGCATTGTGTTTACTTTGGCAACCTTGACATCAAACAGCTCTTCGCAAGCCTTTTTGATTTCAATTTTGTTAGCACCGTCGGCAACCTTAAAAGTGTATTTACGCTCTTGCGCCGCCATCATGCTTGCCTCTGTAATAATCGGTTTAATGATAATATCTTGAGCGAGTTTCATTATGCATATACCTCCTCAATCTTCTTAACGCCTGCCTCGGTAATGACAAGGTTGTTTGCATTAAGGATATCATAAGTGCAAATGGTGTTTACGGTTGCAACCTTAACGCCTGCAATGTTTCTTGCACTCTTATAAATGATTTCATCCTTTTCAGGTAAAACAATTAAAGTTTTCTTGCCGACTTTTAATGCCTTCAAAATCTCGGCAACCTTTGCAGTCTTGATTTCCTCAAGAGCGAGCTCGTTGAGCACAATCAATTCTTTCTCGGCGGTCTTAGCCGATAAAGCGGACTTCAAAGCAAGTCTCTTTGTCTTCTTTGTCATACCTACATTATATTTTCTCGGTTTCGGACCAAGTGCGATACCGCCGTGAATCCACTGAGTCGCTCTCGTGGAACCCTGACGCGCACGACCTGTGCCCTTTTGTCTCCAAGGCTTCTTGCCGCCGCCGCTTACTTCGGAGCGAGTAAGGGTTGACTGTGTGCCCTGACGCTGATGAACAAGGTAGCTGACGACTGCTAAGTGCATCACTGCCTTATTCGGCTCAATTCCGAATACGCTTTCAGCTAATTTGAGATCGGATACCTTTTTACCTGCGGTATCTACTACTTTCACTTTGAGCATTTTCTAATCCCCCTTCTTACGCTTTTTTTACGGCACTTGTAATTGTAACAACGGAACCCTTGGCACCGGGAATGGCACCTTTAATTGCGATAAGGTTGTTTTCAGCATCAACCTTTGCAACGCTCAAATTCTGAACTGTTACCTTTTCTGCACCGAGATGACCTGCTAACTTCTTTCCTTTAAATACTCTTGAAGGATCGGAGCAAGCACCCAAGGAACCTGCATGACGGGCGTTCGGGCCTGTACCGTGAGACTCTTTAAGTCTGCTGAAGTTCCATCTCTTAATTGCACCTGCAGTACCTTTACCCTTGCTGGTGCCGCGCACATCTACGATGTCGCCTGCTTCAAATACATCTGCTTTAATGATGTCGCCGGGATTCAAACTCTCAAGATCATCGAGCTTGAACTCTCTGAGGTACTTTTTGGGAGCAACATCTGCTTTCTTGAAGTGACCCTGTAACGGCTTTGTGGTTTTGTTGAGCTTTAACTCGCCGAAACCTAACTGTGCTGCCGCATAACCGTCTTTCTCTACGGTTTTGATCTGAACTACTGCGCACGGACCTGCTTCAACAACTGTTACAGGGATGACTGCGCCGTCTTCAGCGAAAATCTGGGTCATGCCGATTTTCTTTGCGATGAGACCTTTCTTCATCTAAATATTCCTCCTTATGGTTATTGGTCGGAAACCGAAGAAGTTTTCCGACTTGACCTGACGACGATTGGTTGGCTATTAATTACTCCTGAGAGAAGCTCTTAATGTCAACATCAACGCCAACAGGAAGCTCAAGATTTGTCAATGCTTCCAAAGTCTTGTTGGAAGGTCTGACAATATCGATAAGCCTTTTGTGGGTTCTTTGCTCAAACTGCTCACGGCTGTCCTTATACTTATGAACAGCGCGGAGAATGGTGATAATCTCCTTATCGGTCGGAAGCGGAATCGGACCGCTGACCTTTGCGCCTGTGCGCTTTGCAGTTTCAACAATGAGTTCGGATGCCTGATCCACGATGTTGTGGTCGTATCCTTTGAGTCTGATTCTGATTTTTACATTCTTTGCCATTTCCTTTGGCTCCTTTCCTAATTCTGCCTCGCGGCAGTTTCGGGGCGGCTGAATTTTACAACCTATCCGTGTGTTTCGGGGTCGGTTTTTTAAATAATTCGGAAACCGCAAGTTCTTCCGAATCCATTCAGCCCGCAGCAGAAATCGGGTTAATATTTCTGCCGACTTTTGCGCCCGGTTTAAAATCGGACATACTCCTCGGAAATTCCCAATCTCTCGAGCAGAATCAATAGTGCCCACGGATTGCCACCTTCCGAATCGACGCCTGCTGCTATATATAAGCTATATAATAATAAATAGCCCCGCATAGCAACGGGACTATTCTACCTCGCATATATAAATAAGTCAAGAAAAATATTCTCGAAAATTAATTTTTTGTTAGATTGCACAACAAATGCACAAAAATAATAATAGAATTTCTACTTTTTGCACAATTTGTGTTTTTGTTGATTTTGCTAAAAAAGAAACATGTTTTTGGTTATATTATACAAAAAGTTAATTTTGTTAATTTTTTCCTCTTTCAGGCTCGCTGCGCGAGCTATGAAAAATGAATGATGATGAATGAATAATTATGGTAGTGGTACTACCCTCCCGTCACACCTTTAGTGTGCCACCCTCCCTGCAAGGGAGGGCATTAAAAGGTAAGGATTATAAAACATCCAATGCACTTGGATTGTTTTGTTTGCTTCGCAAACCGGACAGGACTAAGATTGGTAAACCAACTTGGTTTTTATCTGTCTACCTCTCTGTCACGCAACGCGTGACGTCTTGCTTGGAGCGCACGCCAGACCCTCTGTCACGCTACGCGCGACGTCTCCCTAGCAGGGAGCGCCTCGTCAAGGGGAGATATAAAGCGGTATGGCTGAAAAGAGCCATACAGCAATAGTCTCTCGCTTGCACTTTTTGGCTAATTCCTCCACTTTTTCTTTGCTTGGCGCGGGTATTGCAAAGTGTTTTAACGCAGCATTAGGTAAAATCAGGCGACCAAAACCTGTTGCTGCTTGGCTCTTTTCAGCCTTGACCATAGAACAGACTTCTATTATATCCGACTAATTATAATCGGGTAAGGGCGGAGCCCTCCTAACCGGAGCCTGTACCCTCTGTCACTTCGTAACATCTCCCTGCACTGCAGGGAGTCATCCACAACTTGCGCTTTGCGCAAATATCACTTTGGCGAAGCCAAAATATCACATTTTGCTTTGCAAAATATATCACTCGTGCAACGCACGAATATCACTCAGCGCTCAAAGAGCGCTGCCGGGTGCGGGTGTCCCACCCAATTATTCATTATTCACTATTCATTATTCATTGGATCGAGGGGCACTCTCGATTAAAACAGTTTCTTTTTAAGCGTGGCAAACGAGGGGTTTTCCACCCGCTCGCCGCGGATAATCTTCATCGGGTTATCGGTCAAAAGAGGTTTTAATTTGGTATAATCTACTTTCTTTTTTTTCTCTTTAATATCTTCTATCATACCATTTATATCGGTATTGCGGAACTCAACGCGGTGCGCATCCGTTGCTAAAAAGGAAACGGCGCCGGCATTGAGCATTTCTCTTGCCAAAACACTTTCACGTTTACCCAGCTCGCCGGTTAGAGAACCGAGATTGCACTGGAACAGCACACCGCACTCTGCTAAGCGGTTGATATTTTGATAATCGGATAGTGTGAAGCGGTAGCGCTCGGGGTGCGCGAGTACCGGGATTAAATCCTGCGATAAAATAATGCTTGCCACCTCTTTGGCATAGTGCAGTGTTGCCTGTGCAAAATCGAACTCAAACAGCAAATAGCGCGAGCCTGCAAGGGTATAGGGCTTTAAATCGGGCGCATACAAAATATCTTGGGAGGCATACACCTCCGCGCCCTTATGAATGCGCAAGGCTATCCCCTTTTCTTCCATTAAGCGATTAAGAAAATCGACTCTGGCATTCACTTTTTGCGCAAACTCATCCCCCGCATATAAATCAAGCATATGCGGTGTGGCAATGATGTCGCTCACGCCGCTTTTCGCTGCCATTTCACACATTTGAAATGACATGGTTTTGGTTTGGGCGCCATCATCTATTTGCGGTAATATGTGGGCGTGGATGTCAATCATAGAAACCTCCGGTAGCTGTTAGCCGTTAGCCGTTAGCAAATGGTGGTGCCGCAAAGCGGCACATTATAATATGGGTGAGGGCACAGCCCTCCCTCTTGCCAATAGGCTAATATGCCAATATGCTAACCGCTAAATATATATTATATAATTTTACTTTATTTTTCGCAAGAATTTTTGCGAAATCGTTACAAATGAAAAATTTTTCGGCTTTTTCACCAAAAAAAGCGTAAAAAAAAGGCTTTTTTATAATGGTAAATTATTGAAAATCACTAAAGATTATGATATAGTATTTATATGTTTAAAATTTTTAAACGAATTTTACTGTTTAGGAGGAAAATGTCGTGGCAGAATATGTATTATCATTAGACCAAGGCACCACCAGTTCTCGTGCCATTATCTTTGATAAGCAAGGTAATGCATTTGCCAAGGGTCAACTTGAGTATCCTCAAATTTACCCGAAAGCAGGTTGGGTTGAGCACGACCCGATGGATATTCTCTACAGCCAATTAAACGCCGTTACACAGGTGCTTAAAAGAGCTAAGAGAGTGGAAGGCTTCAGTGCAAGCGATATTAAAGCTATCGGTATCACAAACCAAAGAGAAACCACCATCGTGTGGGATAAAGAAACCGGTATGCCCATTCACAATGCGATTGTGTGGCAGTGCCGCAGAACCGCAGACATTTGTGAGGACTTAAAAGCCAAAGGCTTAGAGCCCTATGTCAGAGAACACACGGGTTTGATTATTGATGCTTACTTCTCAGGCACCAAAATCAAGTGGATTTTAGACCATGTTCCCGGCTCCAGAGAGCGTGCAAAAGAAGGCAAGCTTCTTTTCGGTACGGTGGAAACCTGGATTATTTGGAAGCTCACCGGCGGTAAAGCGCATGTGACCGATTATTCCAACGCTTCGCGCACCATGCTCTTTGATATCGACAAGCTCGATTGGGATCCCTTCCTTTGCGAGCAGTTAGATATTCCGATGGAAATGTTGCCCAAGCCCGTTCCCTCCAGCATGGTTTACGGCACGGTTGCCGAAAACCTGCTCGGCTTAGAGGAATTGGCAGGCGTTCCGGTGGCAGGCGCTATCGGCGACCAGCCCGGCGCTCTGTTCGGTCAAGGCTGCTTTGAGCCCGGCATGGCTAAAAATACATACGGCACAGGCTGTTTCCTTCTGATGAATACAGGTGAAAAGAGAGTTAACTCCAAAAACAACCTCTTAACCAACGTAGCCTGGGGTATCGGCGACAAAGTCACCTATTCCCTCGAAGGCTCCGCATTTATCGCCGGCGCGGTTATTAAATGGTTGCAGGAAAGCCTGCACTTAGTAGATACACCGAAGCAGTGCGATGAATTTGCCGAGACAGTAGAAGATTCCAACGGCCTTTACCTTGTTCCCGCCTTCACGGGTCTTGGCGCTCCCTATTGGGATATGTACGCCAGAGGCGTGATGGTCGGCATCACCCGCGGTGTCACCCGCGAGCATGTTTGCCGCGCGGCACTCGAAAGCATCTGCTTCCAAATGACTGATTTGCTTGAAGCGATGACCGATGACAGCGGTATTGAATTGCAGAGCCTGCGTGTTGACGGCGGCGCTTCCATTTCCGACATCATGATGCAGATTCAAGCAAACTTTATCGGCTGTGAAGTGAACAGACCGAAGAATGTTGAGACAACCGCTCTCGGTGCTGCTTACATGGCAGGTCTTGCTGTCGGTTTCTGGAAGAATACCGATGAAATTGAAAACAACCGCGAGGTTGCAAAGGTCTTTAACCGCTTAATGCCGGTGGAAGAAAGAGATAAACTCTACCACGGCTGGAAGAGAGCTGTTGAGCGCTCGTTTAAGTGGATAGAGGCTGATGAGTAAACCTCATCAGCAGTGATATTCGCCTACGGCGAGTGATATTGACACTTCGTGTCAGTGATATTGTGCTACGCACAGTGATATTTTTGCTACGCAAAAGTTAAGGGAGGGCTCCGCCCTCACCCGAATGATTTTGAAAAAATTTTATTAAAATAGGAGATGTAAAAATGGCTAACAAAAATTGTGTAGATTTCGATTATGTTGAAGCGTTTATGACCGATGTATTCGAAAAATACGGAATCCCGAGAGATGATGCTGCTATCATCGCAAATGTACTTGTTGAATCTGACAAGAGAGGCATTAATTCCCACGGTGTAAACCGCTTTAAGCCCATCTATCTTGACAGAATTAAGGCAGGAGTCGTTAATCCCGTAACAGAGATTGAGATTCTTAAAGAGACTGAAACCACCGCTGTTATCGATGGTCATGACGGTATGGGTCATGTTATTTCCCACAAGGCTATGAGCATGGCAATCGAAAAGGCTAAGAAATACGGTATGGGTATGGTTGCAGTGCGCAATTCCTCCCACTATGGTATTGCAGGTTACTATCCCTCCATGGCTTGTGATGCAGGCTGCATCGGTATTACCGGTACAAACGCGCGTCCCTCCGTTGCTCCGACCTTCGGTGTTGAGGGCATGTTCGGTACCAACCCGCTTACCATCGGTATCCCGACGGATGAAGAGTTTGATTTCATTATCGACTGCGCTACTTCCATTACGCAAAACGGTAAAATCGAGTATTATTCGAGAATCGGTGAGGATGTACATCCCGGAACCATCATTAATGAAGACGGTACTGCTTGCGAAGGTAATGCAACAGATGCACTTGCTAAGATCAGAAAGGGCACCGCTGCTCTGACTCCTCTCGGCGGCATCGGCGAAGACCTCGGCGGCTACAAGGGCTACGGCTACGGTATGGTAGTTGAGCTTCTCTCCGCAGTGCTTCAAAACGGTATGTTCCTCAAAGACCTTGACGGTAAAGACGAAGAGGGCAACCTCAGACCGTATCACCTCGGTCACTTCTTTATTGCAATTGACACCAATCACTTCTTAGGTGAAGAGATGTGCCGCAAAGTTGCAGGTAACATTCTGCGCGAAATCAGAGCTTCCAAAAAGGCTCCGGGTCAAGAGAGAATCTACACTGCAAACGAAAAAGAATACCTTGTTTACCTTGACAGAAAGGCAAACGGCGGTGTTCCGATTAATGAGTCTGTTCAAAAAGAATTTATCGCTATTCGCGACGAGTTCGGTCTTGACTATAAATTCCCCTTTGAAGACTAATTGCCGACTGCAATCAGTCTTTAGTGAAGAGGTAATAGTGAATAGTGAATAACTGTAGGCAAATCCCTCATAGTTGGTTCAATGTTCAATTTATCCTCTTTTTGTCGCCCTTTGATAGGGGTAGACCATAAAAAATAACCATTTGGAGGAAAACAATGGATTACGCAAAAGAATCATTAAGACTCCACGAAGAGTGGAAAGGTAAAATTGAAGTTATTGCACGCGCAAAGGTTGACTCGAAAGAGGCTTTGAGCCTTGCTTACACCCCCGGTGTAGCACAACCTTGTCTTGAAGTGCAAAAGGATATCAACAAGTCCTACGACCTTACCCGCCGCTGGAACACGGTTGCTGTTGTGACTGACGGTACGGCTGTTCTCGGTCTCGGCGACATCGGCCCTGAAGCCGGTATGCCCGTTATGGAAGGTAAATGTGTGCTCTTTAAAGAGTTCGGCGATGTAGATGCTATCCCGCTTTGCATTCGCTCTAAGGATGTTGATGAAATCGTTAGAACCGTTGAGCTGCTTGCAGGCTCTTTCGGCGGTGTAAACTTGGAAGATATCGCAGCTCCCCGCTGCTTCGAAATTGAAAGACAGCTCAAAGAGAAATGCGATATTCCGATTTTCCATGATGACCAGCACGGTACTGCCGTTATCTGCGGCGCTGCTATCATCAACGCTATGAGATTAACCGGTAAGAAGTTAGAAGATTGTACTGCTGTTATGAGCGGTGCAGGTGCTGCCGGTGTGGCAATTTGCAAGCTTCTTATCAGCCTTGGTTTGAAAGGCGAAAATGTCATCATGTGCGACAGAAAAGGCATGATTTGCGAGGGTGACCCGAGACTTGAAGGCAACGCTTCCAAGATTGAGGTTTCCAAGTTCACCAACCGCGCAAAGAGACAGGGCTCTCTTGCCGATGCTATGCAGGGCGCTGACATCTTTATCGGCGTTTCCGGTCCCGGCATTGTTAGCCAGGATATGGTGCGCTCCATGAACAGAGACCCGATTGTTCTCCCGATGAGCAACCCGACTCCCGAAATTATGCCCGACCTTGCAAAAGAAGCAGGCGCTGCTATCGTTGGTACCGGTCGTTCCGACTTCCCGAACCAAATCAACAACGTACTTTGCTTCCCCGGTCTGTTCAGAGGGGCTTTGGATGCACGCGCAAGCGACATCACAGAGGGTATGAAGATTGCCGCGGCTTACGCTTTGGCTGACTTCATTCCGGCTGACCAGCTTCAGGCTGACCACATCATTCCCTACGCTTTTGATGAAGGCGTGAAGGAAGCTGTTTCCAAGGCAGTATATGAAGCTGCTTTTAAAGACGGCGTTGCAAGAGTTCCCTATGATGAGAGCTACGGCAAATAATTAAAGCGCAAAATGCTAAAAGCCTCCTGCACATGCAGGAGGTTTTTCTTAATTGTACGCACATTTTTAACTCTCGGCACTTGCAACTAAGCAGCCGCACTGCGCACCTTATTTGCAGTCTTTATGTTGTGAATTTTAAAAAGACTTGGCAATTGCACCTGCCAAGTCTTTTTTAATTATTTTATCACTGCTTTGACCAAATTCTTGGTTGAATATTTACTACCTAAACTCTCTTTATTATAGGCTCTGACCAAATAATAATGCGTGCCTTTGGAACGATTTTTCAACTTTACGCTGAGGTTTTTTGTACTCCCGATAAGAGTGGTATATTTCTTTGTTTTCGCATTGTATTCATAAATTTTGTAGTAAGCGGTTCCGGCGCATTTTGCCCACTTGAGGGTAACTGTCTTGCCCGCAACACATCCCTTGGCGGCAGGCGCCTTGCACAGCGTATAAACCTCTATGGTATCCGACACTTTATTAAAGGGACTTAATACTTCTTTGCCGGCTTTATTATAGAAACCGGCACGCACGGCATAGCCGTATTTCGTTCCGGGTTTTTTGCCGGTTACCATGTAAGAAAGCTTAGTGATTTTGGCAATGCGGCTAAATTTCCCCGTTTTATAATTGAGTGCATAGACAATATAGAACTTGGCGCCGGGAATTTTCTGCCAGCTCAGCGCCACTTTATCAACTCCCACTCTCGTAGTTACTCCGGGCGCGCCGAGATGCACAAAATAGCTACCCTTGGCAGTGCCTTCATACTTATCACCTTTTAACGTTACGGTATACTGATAGGTGCCGACCTTGGCATCGGCAGAGGGATAAGTTACTTTATAATATTTCGCGGGAATAGTGTCTTCTTCCTCTGTGCCGTACTCATAAACGGTCACTGCCGGAAAATGGTTTTTACCATTATACATTAAGCCTTTGGAACGATGATAGACATAAGAAAGAGCTACCGCACCTGCGCGCGGGATTTTCTGCTCAGCCGTTTCATAACCGCAGGCAGTACAAACGCGTGTCATTGTACCGTTCTTCTTAAAGGTGGCCTTCTTTAAGACTTTGTCTTTAAAAAGGTGAAATGTAAAGCTGATTTTTGCCTTGCAGTTGGCACCCTCTACATTAATAACGGTAAAATCCGTCACCGCCGTGTTGTTGAGCGTTGCCGCAAAGCTCTCAGCATCGGCAAACACATTACCTTCATCGGCAATAATGGCAATATGGATTTGGTACTCGTGCCCGGCTTTAAAAGTATCCTCAGGTGACAGTGTCCGGTTATCGGCTGTTACATCAACCCATTCTACACCATTGTTCTGCCCCTCGGCAGTATCGGGTGAAAAAGCACCTGCGCCCCTTGCATAGTCATACTGCGGTAATTCACCCGCTGCGGGCTGTGCCAGCCAAAACTTCGGGTTTTCAATCACTTCTGTCGCATTTTGTGCTTAACGGCAGCATACAAAATAGCATCACAAAACACAGCGCCAAGCTGATAATTTTAGCGTTTGTCTTCATCTTAAACCCTCCATTCTTTCTATTCTACTTTTATTATATTAGGTACACAAAGAGAAGTCAATATGTAAGATTTCACAGTCTGCTTTGCAATCGGTTAATGATATTTGCTAAACGCCTCTTTTTTCGCCATTCACTGACAAGCTTCTAAAAAAAAGAGAACCCGCGCTAGGGGTGCATGCCATAAGGAGAGTAACGATCAGGAAGTTTTGGTTCATTTCGTTACTCTCCGTAGCGCGGGTTAACGGCAAAGGGCTTATTGCCCTATTTAATTTTTATGAATTGCACGATAACATATTACTCTATTTCTCATCGCAAAAAAAGTGTTTTGCTTCTTCCATATCCTCTACCAGTTCGAGTGTGCCGAGGTATTCCCCATGGCTTCCGCGCACCGCCAAATAGCGCACGCGTATGGTTTTATCGCCCTGTCGGGACCACTGTGTGACCACATCTCGCTTGCCGGAGCGAAAATCCGATAACACCTGTGCCACCGCTTTTTCCAAGCGAGGCGGATGGCAGGAAAATACACTTCTACCCAGTGCCATCTTCGGGCGTTTAAAGATTTTATGCCCTTCATTAAAATAGCGATTGATATCCGCATTATCCACAAAGGTAATCTCCACAGGCAGTGTATTGAGCACAGCACTCAACTGCTCCACGGTAAAGCTGCCGCCGCCGATTCTGATATCCCCCATCGGCGCTTTGTGATGCAAATAATACGACTCACCCTTTTGCCACTCCCGCGGCACAACGCCGAAGCAAATATCATAATCCTTCGCATCCTGATAAATGCCGCACCACTCACTTTGTGTGAAATTAACGGCGCAAATCGGGAAAAGGATATTTGTTTCCTGATATATCATATCCTGCACACGCTTAAGCAACGCTTCCATGCGCGCGAGTTCCTCTTCCGAATAAGACGAAACGCTTAATAATGCACGCAATTCAACCCGAATCTCATCATCGTTTGTCCACATCACTTCACTCGGACCGAGTATGCCGTAATTCTCTCTAAGCAGCGGATAGAGTAAATCCCCTTTTTTGGAATAGTGCAGCGCAATATCCGAGAGTTTTTTGGTTAATTCAAACAGTACTTTGCCTCTTTGTACCTGCTTTTGCACTGCTTTGATAATAATGGCAAGCGCTTCATTCTCTTTGGTAAAGGTCTGCAGCGGGTGCCCTTCAATTTCGATAAGTTCAGCTGCCGCGCTCATTTTTTCGCTATAAGGCACTTGCGGTGCGGGCGGCTCCGGTGCAACTGCGGCGAGAGGAGCAACATCTTGCCCGCTTCCCTGCGCATTAGAGCTATACAGCGCCACTTGCAGCTCAGAGATGATTTTTACATCCGAAATCGGTGTATCATCGCGTATAATTTCACGCTCGGCGGCATACAGGATACTATCCTCCACATCGGCAAAGCTATCTGCAAAATCGGCTTGCACAAGCTCCGGTGCCTCACCGGAATGTAAGCGAGAAAGAAAGGCTTTGAACAATTTTACAGACTTTTCTACCTCTGCCCCTTGCAGCGCTTGTGCGGCTGTATCGCCCTGCGCCGGCGGTGCATATGCCTGCATTTTACCGCTGATTTCAAAGCCGTGCTGATGTAGCGCGGCGATGACCGCCACCACATCGATACCGCACACCAAAGCACCGCCCGAAATCGTTAAAATACGACCGAGCGTGTTTAACATTCTCTTATTTTGAATATAGCGAAATCCAACCGCAGTGAGAATATCCGCCAACGCGGGATACTGCCCTGCCAAATCATATAGGGATTCGGCGAGTTCAATCGTAACCATAATGTCCTTTCCTTTATGATTTCATGATGTGCTTGTGCCAATAAACAGGAGCGCGAATAGCACCTTTTTATTATTATAAAGCGAAAAGCAGAATAATTCTGTTGCTTTAGCAACAAAAAAAGGCTTATGTGAGAAGTTCTCAACTTTTCTAAAAACAAAGAGGATGCCTCCATAAGAGGCATCCTCTTTGTGAAAATAATGAGGAATTTTACTGTGTAAATAAAGCGGTGGAATAATACCTGTCGCCGCTATCGGGCAGCAGTGCAACAATGGTTTTACCCTTGTTTTCCTCGCGCTGTGCAAGCTCGAGTGCCGCTTGCAGTGCCGCACCGGAGGAAATACCCACACTGATACCCTCTGTTTTGGCAAGCATTTTTGCGCTCTCAAATGCCGCCTCATTGGAAACGGTGATAATTTCATCATAAACATCGGTATTGAGTACCTGCGGCACAAAGCCTGCACCGATACCCTGTATTTTATGCGCACCCGGCGTTCCTTTCGAGAGCACGGGAGAGCTTTCCGGCTCTACCGCAACCACCTTCACAAGCGGGTTTTGCTCTTTGAGGTATTCGCCCACACCGCTCACGGTACCGCCGGTGCCGACACCTGCCACAAAGATATCGACCGCGCCATCCGTATCCTTCCATATTTCGGGGCCGGTAGTCGCTTTATGAATTGCAGGATTGGCGGGATTGACAAACTGTCCGGGAATAAAGCTGCCCGGTGTTTGTGCGGCAAGCTCTTTTGCCTTTTCTATTGCACCCTTCATGCCTTTTGCGCCTTCGGTGAGTACAATTTCCGCGCCATAGGCTTTTAAAATATTGCGGCGCTCCACGCTCATGGTTTCGGGCATGGTGAGTATGGTTTTATACCCTTTCGCCGCAGCGATTGCCGCCAAGCCGATACCGGTATTGCCGCTTGTCGGCTCAATAATGACAGAGCCATCTTTTAACAAGCCCCTTTGCTCGGCATCTTCTATCATTGCCTTTGCAATTCTATCCTTCACACTGCCGGCGGGATTGAAATATTCAAGTTTCACGAGTATGCGTGCTTGTAAATCTAACTTCTTTTCCACATTTGTCACTTCCACAAGCGGTGTATTTCCGATTAAAGCGAGTGTGGATTTATATATATTTGCCATGTTCTTTTCCCCCTTATGCATTTGCGGAAGCTTGAAACGCCTGTTCCAAGTCCTCTAAAATATCATCAATATGTTCGGTGCCGATGGATAAGCGAATGGTGTTTTCAAAAATACCCTGCTCGGCTAATTCCTCTGCACTAAGCTGTGAGTGGGTGGTCGATGCCGGATGAATGACAAGACTCTTTACATCCGCCACATTTGCAAGCAACGAGAAGATTTTAAGGGCATCAATAAATCTCCACGCTTCTTTTCTGCACCCCTTAATCTCAAAAGTGAAAATGGATGCTCCCCCATGCGGGAAATACTTGCGGTACAATGCATTGTCCGGATGCGCCGCTAAAGACGGATGATTGACCTTTTCCACAAGCGGATGGGCATTCAAATATTCCACAACCCTTTTGGTATTCTCCGCATGGCGGTCGAGTCTGAGCGAGAGTGTTTCCACGCCCTGCAAAAGTAAGAAAGCATTAAACGGTGAAATGCACGCTCCGGTATCGCGCAGTAAAATAGCGCGGATATAGGTTACAAACGCCGCCGAACCTACCGCCTCATAAAACGATACGCCGTGATAGCTCGGATTGGGCGCAGCAATATTCGGATATTTGCCGCTCTTGCTCCAATCAAACTTGCCCGATTCCACAATCACACCGCCGAGGGTGGTGCCGTGACCGCCTAAAAACTTAGTTGCCGAGTGTACCACAATATCGGCGCCGTGCTCAAACGGGCGAATCCAATACGGTGTGCCAAAGGTGTTATCCACCACCACGGGCAAGCCGTAGCGGTGTGCAAGCTCACTAATGGCATCGATATCGGGAATATCGCTGTTAGGATTGCCGAGTGTTTCCAAATAAATCGCGCGGGTATTCTCTTTAATTGCCGCTTCAATTTGCGCTAAGTTGTGCGCATCCACAAAGGTAGTTTCAATACCGTATTGCGGCAGGGTGTGCGAAAGCAGATTGTAAGAGCCGCCGTAAATCGTTTTTTGCGCCACAATGTGACCGCCGTTTGCCGCAAGCGCTTGAATGGTATAGGTAATTGCTGCAGCGCCGGAGGCGAGCGCAAGCGCTGCGCTGCCGCCTTCAAGTGCGGCAATTCTCTTTTCCAACACTTCTTGTGTGGAATTGGTTAATCTGCCGTAAATATTGCCCGCATCCGCCAAACCGAAGCGGTCTGCCGCATGCTGCGAATCGTGGAACACATAAGAGGTGGTTTGGTAAATGGGAACCGCCCTTGCATCCGTAGCAGGGTCTGCCTGCTCTTGTCCAACATGTAATTGTAATGTTTCAAATCTATAACTCATGATTGTTCTCCTTTTTCTTTTTTCTCATAATCCTCTATGGCTGCTTTGATGGCTTGCTCGGCAAGCACACTACAGTGCATTTTGTAATCCGGTAATCCATCGAGCGCTTCGGCAACCGCCTTGTTGGTTAAGCCCATCGCTTCGCTGACAGGTTTTCCCTTAATCAGCTCTGTTGCCATGGAGCTTGAAGCAATTGCGCTCGCACAGCCGAAGGTTTCAAATTTAACATCTTCAATAATATCGTTTTCTATTTTTAAATACATCTTCATAATGTCACCGCAGCGGGCATTTCCAACCTCACCCACGGCATCGGCATCTTCAATAATACCGACATTTTTCGGATGTAAAAAATGTTCCATCACTTTTTCGGAATACAGTGCCATGTTCTTTTTCTCCTTTACAAAATATAGCTTCTTTTCCCTGTTTGCAAATCACGCCATACCGGTGAAAAACCGCGCAGGTGTGCGACAACCTCTTTGACACTTGCGATGATATAATCGGCTTGCCGATAATCGATATCCTCACCGATGCTCAAGCGCAATGAGCCGTGTGCCACATCATGCACCCTGCCGATGGCAAGCAATACATGGCTCGGGTCAAGCGCACCGGATGTACAGGCGCTGCCCGAGGATGCACAAATGCCTTTTTGGTCTAAAAGAATGAGCATGGATTCGCCTTCTATTCCCTCAAAACTAAAATTGATGTTGTTATACATTCGCTCTTTTTGGTCACCGTTGAGCGCACTGTGAGGGATTTCACTAAGACCGGCAATAAGATAATCGCGCACGGGTAAGAGCTTTTGCCTTGTTTGCTCCATGCTCTGCACCGACTCACGCAGTGCGATACTCATGGAAACAACACCGGCTAAATTTTCCGTGCCTGCTCTCTTGCCGCGCTCTTGTGCGCCGCCTTCAATCAGGTTTGTAAGCGCTATGCCCTTGCGCGCATACAAAAAGCCGACACCCTTCGCTCCGTGAAATTTATGGGCGGAGGCGGAAAGCATATCAATCTTTTGCGCTTTTACATCGATAGGCATGTGCCCGACAGCCTGCACCGCATCGGTATGAAAGAGTACACCGTGCTTTCGGCACACTTCTCCGATTTGTGCGATTGGCTGTATGGTGCCGATTTCATTATTCACGCTCATAATCGTGACAAGGCAGGTATCTTCCCGCAAGGCTGCTTCTAATTCCTTCACATCCACGATACCGCTTTCATGTACCGGAAGGAGGGTGATTTCAAAGCCGCTTTTCTTTAACTTATTTAATGTATGCAACACGGCATGGTGCTCGAATGCCGAGGAAATGATATGCTTTTTTCCTTTTTTTTCGCCGATAGCCGCGGCGGAGAGTATCGCCTGGTTATCCGCTTCACTGCCTCCGGAGGTAAAAATAATCTCTCTTGCTTCGGCACCGATGAGCGCCGCAATCTCACCTCTCGCCTGCTCTAAACGCTCTTTTGCCCGCTGAGCGGACATATAAAAAGAGGAAGGGTTTTCATATGTTTTTTCCAAACATTCCACCATTGCCTGTATCGCTGCAGGACTCATTTTGGTGGTCGCTGCGTTATCCGCATAAATATACATGTGCTTCACCTCGTTTAAGCATATTCTACACCTATTCACCTACCATGTCAATAGGCGAATAGAATTTTGTATTGATTTACCTATTTACCCTGTGGTATAATAGGTAAAAATGATGATAATCACTAAAAAAACCGATTATTTAAAAAGGAGCAGCACATGATTTCCACAAAAGGCAGATATGCATTAAGAGTAATGATAGACCTTGCTAAAGAGCACAAAGAGGGCTATGTTCCCCTCAAAGAGATTGCCGAAAGGCAGGGCATTTCCAAAAAATATCTCGAAAGCATTGTTAAAGACCTTGTTGGCGCAAAGCTTTTAAGCGGTGCAAGCGGCAAGGGCGGCGGCTATATGCTTTCACGCAAGCCGGAAGCGTACACGGTCGGCGAAATATTGGAGGTAACGGAGGGCACACTGGCGGTGGTTGCCTGCTTAAGCGAAAACGCCGAGAATTGCCCGCGCGCCGCAACCTGCGAGACACTGCCGATGTGGGAGGAGTATAACCAAATGGTGCATGACTTTTTCTTTTCCAAAAAACTGAGTGATTTATTATAATTAAAACAACCCGTTTCACAAAAACGGGTTGTTTTAATTCAGCCTATTAGCATATTAAAAGGGGCTGTCTCAACGAAAACCATTGAGACAGCCCCTTTCCATTTACTAAATCTAAAACAGCCACAAAGGGAAAATCAGTGCGGCAAGCACATATAATACACCGCCTAAGAGTGTAGCACAAATGCCGAGAATGATACATTTTTTGCCCACCGATCGTTGCTCCGCATCCTCCTTAGAAAGCAGGATGGCACCAAGAATGTATCCGATCAGAGGGATGAGAAAACTGATCACATACTGAAATGTATAAGAGCTACCTTCCTCCTCTTCCTCTTCTTCCTGCTCATAATTTATCACATAGTATTTACTTTTATCCAATTTATAATTACAAAAGCAGCATGTATCGTTTGAAAAGGGGTTCACGCCAAGGCACTACGGGCAGGTGATTTCTTCGGGAAGTTCTTCAATAAAATCATCTTCCTCTTGTGTGTTATCCTCTTGCGCCACTTGTTGAATCAATTCCCGAATAAAGTCCATCTCTTCAGGCGTATACAGATCTTGCTGCTCGGATACAATCAGCTCCAAATCCTCTTTGGGACAATCTTTTAATTCTTCATACAGTTTTTCTCTATCCATCTAATCCCCCATCAGGCATTTCTTATGCACCTTATATCAGCTTGCCGCCGCTTTTGCAAGCGTATGGTGCGGTGGACGCGCGGCAAATTCACACCGAAAAGACTTGCAAGGCATCGCTGCTTCATGTTAGAATATAGTTATAAAAATATATTATACATAATGCGGCAGTGCGTGCAAAGAAGGTGAGAAAAGTGAAGCGCATTCAAAAAATACTCTGTATTATTATAACGGTATGCATGCTCTCAGGCATGGAGCTTATCGGTGCCGAAGCGGCAAATGATACCACAACCCAATCTTATTTATACCCTTCAAAATACACCTCTGCCGTGAACAAGTATACAGATTATAAGGCAGTAAAATACGATACTTTGCAATTTGCCATTCCCGGTATCGGTAACGGCACCACCGGAGGGGTAAAAGTAAGCACGGGCTTTTTTGCGGATTATATCCCGCAAGGCATTACTTACAACAATCATACAAAAAAGATTTATATGAGTGCCTATTCCGAGTCCAAGCAAAACACGGTTGTGTTTGTGCTCTCCGCTACAGGCAAGTACGAAAGAACGCTTGAAATAGAAAACTACACCGGTCACGCAGGCGGTGTGGCGAGCGATAACAGGTACTTATACCTTGTATCCGGCTTAAGCATTTATTATATCGGGTTAGACAGTATTGCCACTGCCCTTGAGCAGGCGAGCAACACGGTTACGATACAAAAAAGCCGCATTGCCGTCAACAGCGCTCTGTGCGCCATGAATGTCGGCGATTATGCGGACAGCAGCAATGTGTTTTCCTCCTGCTCGTTTTGCACTTATTTTAACGGGCTGTTTTGGTTCGGCGAGTTTTCGCTGGATACGCAACAGAGCGATTACCCTTACCGCGCAAGCGGAGAATCCTACTTTTTCGGTGTGGATTTAAGCGATTTGAGCACACCGGTATTAAAAAAGGTGATGACGGTTCCCTGCAAAACACAGGGCGCGAGCTTTTTTAAGGACAGCAGCGGCAACACCTACCTTGCGTGTTCCATGTCTTACGGCAGAAATAATGCTTCCACCATGCGCTTTTATAAAATCAATCAAAGCGAGTGGGGCAGCGATGCCGGCTATGGTCAGGGCACACAGGCTTCTACCGGTGTGACAAAATTTGTGCACAAAAACACCAATATCAAGCAGTTGAGTATGCCGAATATGATGGAGGATATTTGCACCGCTGTTTCGAGCAACAAGCTGTACTTATTATCGGTGTATGAATCAGGTGCAAAAAAGTATTATGACAGTGCATCCTATGTTATGGACAGAGTCAGCGCAGTAGATATCGGTTCCACTTTAAATATCACCGCTTCCGCACAGCTGCCCGCCGTCGAGCACACATATATACAAAGCGCCATCACTCAACCCGATTGCACACATGCAGGCTCCGCCACATACACTTGCAGTATTTGCGGTGCGAAAAATGCACAGTCTTTGCCCAAGCCGGGGCATGATTTTACACTAAAAATAGAAAGCGACGATACACTCGTTCCCGATTTTGCGGATGAACCGGAATACTATTACACTTGCAGCCGCTGCGAAACGATTGATACAGAGTCCGGTGCCACCTTCTCTCATACCACCAATACACTTTTCGGTGCGGTGGATATGAGCAGGCAGGCAAAAGCGGTTACGGTAACGCTGCTGCAAGAGGACAGGGTGATTGCGCAAAAGAGCTTAGAAAAAGACAGCAACGGTGTCTTTGTATTTCGCGGCGTGCCGCATGGGGAATACAGTATGCGCTTAAGCGGACACGGGCTATTGTCACTGAGCTTGGAAGGCATCGTGTTTGAAAGTGATAGCGCGCTGCGCGTGGCAAGTGCGGCAATCAACAGCGAGCCGCTCTGTGCAGGTGATATCAATGCAGATAATGTGGTTGACCTTGCCGACCTAAGTATAATGCTGCGCCTGGAAGTATTCGGACAATTCGCCATGGGGGCAGATGAAGATATAAATGGTGACGGCACTGTAAATATAGAAGATATCGGCATCGTGCTGCTGGCAGATAATTTTGCACAAAGTGCAAAAACCATACAATATAGTATGCAATAGCCATCAAAAAGGGGTTGTCTTATCGATTGAGACAACCCCTTTTAGTATTCAGTTTTCAGTGTTCAGTTTTCTGTTAAGATCTCTCCGCTGCGGTCGAGATGACAAAAACGGAAAGTCGAGATGACAATGGGTTTGTCATTCCGAGCGCAAGCCGAGGAATCTTATAGAGCGAAGCGGAACAAGCGCGAATGTGTCGCCCTTGGCTGACTGCCGGCTGCCGACTGCTGACTGCTAAACAAGTAGGGACAGGTCTCCGTGCCTGTCCGCGGGAGGGCGCAGAGACCCTCCCCCTACAAAACAGAGCGTAGCGTAACGGGTGCGGGCGCTCCCTGCCGGGGTGACTCCCTGCAGTGCAGGGAGATGTCACGAAGTGACAGAGGGTACGGGCTCCGGTTAGGAGACGTCGCGCGTAGCGTGACAGAGGGTCCGGCGTGCGCTCCAAGCATCCCGCCCACTCGCTAACGGCTAATATGCTACCCGCTATTCGCTATCTGCTAATGCTTTCTTCCTTTTTTGCCGGCGGTTTTATAATACCCTTATACCCGAAGGATATCGCCTGATGCGGGCAGTGCTTTTTACATTCACCGCACTGAATACACTCCCCGTCGCAAACCTTTTTGACATCCATTTTGCACTGATGCACGCAGGTTTTACAATGCGTGCATTTACTTTCATCCACCTTAATGCCGAAAAAGGCAATCGGGTTAAAAAAGGAATACAGCGCACCGAGCGGACAAAGAAAGCGGCAAAATGCACGGTAGCAAAAAATGCAAACAAGCAACACCGCAGCGAGCACAAACACTTTCCATGAAAACAAAGCGCCGACCATTTCGCGCAGTGTTTCATTTTGTATCACTAAGGGAATCCCGCCTGCAAGTGTGCCTGCGGGACAGATGTATTTACAAAACGCGGGCACAAATTTCACGAGCGGAATCACAATCACAAACGCCAGTAATACAATATATTTTAATTTGGAAAGCGCTCTTGTGAACTTGCTTTTTTTTATTTTTTTACCCGGTATTTTATATAATAACTCCTGCAAAAAGCCAAACGGGCATAAAAAGCCGCATATCAGCCTGCCGCAAAGCAAACCGAATAAGAGCAGTGTACCAATCACATAAAAGGGTATTTTATAGCGAAAAGATGCCAAGCCGGACTGCAGGCTGCCCAAAGGGCAGGCGACAACCGCACCGGGACAGGAATAACAGTTTAATCCCGGCACACAAACGCCTTTAATATCACCCTGATATATTTCACCCTTCCAAAAGCCCGGAAGGTTGCAATTATACATCACAGCGGCAAGCAGTTGGGTATACCTTCTCACACTCAGGTGCTTTCTTTTGCTTCCTTCTTTTTTCATGCTCACCCGATTCCGATACACTCAAAGCAAATCATGCGCGCTTTTTGCAGCACATCTGCAAAGCCGCCGTCAAAAAGTCCGAAGACCAAGGAGCCGACGGCTGCAAGCAGCAATACGCAAAATAAAATTTGCTTTACTTTTTCATACTTCATTACATGCACTCCTCAATGGCTCCCTTATATGCTTCATAAGGGTGTTGCGGCACACCTATAAATGCTTTTTGCACGATACCGCCGCTGATAATTAAGGTATAGGGAATACCTTGTGCCGAATACAGGAAAGAAATGGTGTTGTTTGTATCATAAGAGACAGGCAGTGAATAACTGTTTTCCTTTAAAAAGTCATCCACCACGCTTTCACTCTCCCCGCAGTTGACAGTGAGAATCTGCACCCCATCCATATTATCTTTATAAAGCTTTTCCAGCTCCGGCAATTCGCCCACGCAGGGCGGACACCAAGTTGCCCAGAAATTGAGCAAAATCACTTCATCCTCATGCTCGCTGAGCCGAAACGTGTCGCCGTTTGTCAAGTGCGCGATAAAATCCGGGGCGCGCTCCCCCTCCGCCGCACCTTGCGGAATCGGTGTTTGCTCCTCAAGTGCGGCAGATTTTTCGACTTTATTTGCTGAAACAGTGGTTTCCGTTTGCTTTTTTGCGCACGCGCCGACAACAAACAGCATGGCACAGACCAAGATAAGGCTGATTGCTGCTTTAAATCGATTCATCTGTTTTTTTCCCTTTTCTATTATATAGCTCTATTGTATCCGTTTTGGTAAGTGATGTCAATAATTATAGCGAACAGGTTTTATGCTGCCATCTTGTTGCATTAGCAACATAATTATGGTACTATAGCAGTATACTGATTTTAAATTCATACAGGTGAAGCGATGCAGTCTGTTATTTCAAAAAAATCATATACCGAAGCGCTCAAAAAATGCATTCTCTTTGAGAATATTCCCCGAGAGAATTATGATGCGGTCATTGCGTTTTTAAACGGCAACATCAAACACTATTACAAAGATGAAACCATCGCGCACATTGACAGCACCTATCAAAGTGTCGGATTGGTGCTGAGCGGTGAAGTGGAAATCTACTTATACAATGCGGATTATGAGCGTGTTGCCGTGAACCGCTTTTCATGCGGGCAGCTATTCGGTGAATACACTGCCGATCTCGGTCTGAAAGAAAGTCCGGTGGAAGTAATCGCGATGAATGAATGCGATATTCTGTTTATGGATTTATCGATTCTCTACCATCCCGAGCAGTTTGGAGAACACCGCGAGCTCGCTGCTATTCTCAGCGCAAATTACATCCATAATTTAAAGCTTAAAAACATGCATTTAAGCATTAAAGTGCGCATCCTTTCGCAAAAATCCTTGCGCAATCGCATTTATTTATTTTTATGCATCTGCGAGAGGGATGAGCAGGGGTACATTACCCTCCCCTTTTCCAAAACCGCGCTTGCAGAGCATTTAGCGGTCAACCGCAGTGCGCTTTCCAGAGAGCTCGGCAGGATGCAGAAAGATGGCGTTATTACTATGGAGGGCAAAAAAATCAAAATCATCCGAACCACCGCCTAAGTTATTGAAATGAAATTGAAGCCGAGAAAAAAGCTTTTTAAATTATTATGATAAACATACACTCAATTTAAGCAAAAAGGAGAAGCTTATGACAATTACTGTAGGAAATCTGATTAATGTATTTATCATCGCTATCGGTATCGGTATTTGCGCACTGAACATCTTTACCGTGAGTACCGGTGCAAAATTAAGAAAAGAAGTCACGCGCTACTTCCAAGTTTTTTTCAGCGTGATTATTCTTTATATCGCTTCGCACCTTTTAAGGCAGGTTTTGGATGGTATTCCCGGTGCCGGAATACATACCACGCTGTATGTCGTAACGTTTATCGAATTTTTGGCATCCGCATTTATGGCATATTTAATCTCGGCGCTTATTTTAGCGATTGCCAATCCGCAAAATATTAAGCGCTATCAGTATTATTTACTGGTGATTTTAATCATCAATACCATTTTGCTCATTGCGGCGCAGTTTACCAAAATGTTTTATTATTTTGATGATAGTAATGTCTATCACAGAAGCAGCTTATATATTATCTCGAACTTTGCACACATCGCCATGATGCTGTTGGATATCTATTTGCTCATTCGTTTTCGTAAATGCTTTTCAAAATCCGTTGCGCGCGCTTTGTGGTTTTACATTATCGCGCCGCTTGTCGCTATCGGTATTCAATCCGTGGTGCAGGATGTGCAGTTTATCATCATCGCCACCGTTGCCGGCGCCTTCTATATGTTTGCGGTCATTATGCGAGACCTGACACAAAAATTCGAAGCGGAAAAAGCCGAGCGCGGCAGAATGGAAACGGAATTAAACATGGCATCCGCCATTCAAGCGGATATGCTGCCCAACATCTTCCCCGCGTTTCCGGAAAAAGAAGAGTTTGATGTGTATGCGAGCATGAACCCCGCCAAGGAAGTCGGCGGCGATTTCTACGATTTCTTTTTGTTGGATGATACGCATTTGGGACTGGTCATGGCGGATGTTTCCGGCAAAGGCGTGCCGGCGGCACTGTTTATGATGATTTCCAAAATCTTAGTACAAAACTATGCACTCATTAAAAAAGATACCTGCGAGGCTTTAGAGGCGGTCAATCACCAAATCTGCGCCAACAACCGCGAAGAAATGTTTGTTACGATGTGGCTGGGAATTTTGGATTTGGAAACCGGCGAGCTGACCGCTTCCAACGCGGGACACGAGTTTCCCGCACTTAAGCAAACCGACGGCAGGTTTGAACTGGTGCGCGACAAACACGGCCTTGTTATTGGCGGGATGGACGGTGTGCGCTATAAAGAGTATACCTTACAGCTGCAGCCGGGCGCTAAACTGTTTTTGTATACCGATGGGGTACCGGAAGCGACCAATGCTTCCCAAGAATTATTCGGTACAGAACGTATGATTGAAGCGCTGCGCACCGCAGAGGATAAGACACCTAAAGAGATTTTGGAAGCCGTGAGCACCACGGTTAGTGAATTTGTCGGCGATGCGCCGCAGTTTGATGATCTTACCATGATGTGCATTGAATATAAAGGAAAGTAAAACGAATCCCGCGCCTTGGGGTGCATGCCATAAAGAAGGTTTGGTTTTTGCGTTGTTCTTTCATCCGCCTAAGCGATAAAATATTTCATCCATACACAAAGTATGCAAGAAAGATTTTATCACTTATTCGAATAAAATTACTTAG
>JAFWGH010000077.1 GCA_017512465.1 Clostridia bacterium | reverse complement strand
TGAAGGTGCCTTTACTTACTGCACGGACTTAACAAGTGTGGAAATACCGGCAGGCATCACCGGTATTGAAAAATTCACCTTTATGAATTGCACAGCTCTTCAAAGCATCACCATTCCGGCGAGTGTAAGCCGCATTGATGAATATGCCTTTGACGGCTGCACGGCATTGGAAACGGTTAACTTTGGCGGCACCGACACACAGTGGGACGATATGCCCATCGGTGCATACAACGAGCCGCTGTTGGCGGTGAAGCCGCAGTGCTGCGGCACTTGCGGTGCCAACCTGACATACCGCTTAGACCATATCACCGGCACACTGTATATTGAAGGTACGGGAGCGATGGATAACTTTACCTCCACCTCTATGCCGTGGTATGCATTTAAGGAAAAAATCCTCAAGGTAAATGTCGCTAACGGTGTTACCACTATCGGCGAGAATGCTTTTTGGAATTGCAAAACGATTGAAGATGTTACACTCGGTAACACCGTGCAAAAAATCGCCAAATACGCCTTTGGCGGCTGCGAAAGCTTGGAAAGCGTTAATTTGCCGAACTCTTTAACAAGCATTGGCGTGCAGGCATTCGGTAACTGCAAAAGCCTCGAAAGCATTGCAATTCCAAGTGGCGTGACAAGCATTGCCGGCAGCACCTTTGCAAGCTGCACCGCGTTAAAAACAATTACCCTGCCGACCACGCTCACGAACATTGGCTCCTATGCGTTCTCGCGCTGCTACAACCTCCAAACAGTGAACTACGGCGGCACGCAGGAGAATTGGAACGCTGTCGAGATTTTGGACGGCAACGAGCCGCTGCTCGCGGTCAAACCCCAAACCGGCGATGTGATTCGCACCGGTATGTGCGGCGAGAATGTCAGTTACATTTTAAACGAAACCACAGGGCTTTTGACCATCTCCGGCACGGGCGCGATGTATGACTATGAGCTGGTAGGCAACGCCTCACCCTTTAATAACAACCCGAAAATTAAAGAAATTGTCGTAGAAAGCGGCGTCACGAATATTGGCAATGACGCTTTCACGCAGTTAACAAAGCTTGAAAAAGTGAGCCTTCCGAGCACAGTGACAAGCCTCGGTAAAGATGCCTTTGCGTATTGTTTCTTGCTTGCGGATATCAATATCCCCGAAAGTGTGCAGTCTATCGGCAAGGAAGCCTTCAGCGCCTGCTATGCGCTCACAAGCATTACGATTCCCAAGGGTGTAACAACGATTGAAAAGACCACCTTCTGGTATTGTGACCACCTGCAGAGCGTTACACTGCCGAAGAGCCTCGAAAGTGTGAGCGATAACGCGTTTGTCTATTGCAGCGCATTAACGGATGTGTTCTATGAGGGTACGGCTTCAGACTGGAATGCGGTTACGATAAGCAGCACCGGTAACGACCCGCTGCTTGGCGCCACCATGCACTACGGCGCGACAGACTTTGCCGCCATTCGCTACAAGGTGCCGGCATTTAACGGTACAAACACCACGCTCACCTTTAAGAGCGAGAGCATGACCTTAACCGTTACGGCGGCAGACGGTAACTTTGAGAAGGATAATGTGCAAAGCGGCGTTTACAAGGTCTATGCAAAGCAAAATAACGCTTTGACAATTTACCTCGGCAAATACGATACCGCAAGCGGTGCTGTGACAAACACGGGTGTGATTACACTCCCGCTCGGTGATGTCAACAATGATGATGTCATTGACATAGCCGATATTTCGGTGCTGCTATCCACTGCCAATTACGGCAAGCACAACAGTGAAATTGACCTGACCGGCGACGGGATGATTACGATTGATGACATTTCGGTTGCTTTGATGGCAACTAACTACGGTATGAGTTCGGTTAAGGTTGTATAAAAAGAATAAACTGACTTTCTATCGGGCGGCAGCGATGCCGCCTGATTTTTCTTTAAAGTTATTGACAAAAAAATGTGTTAGAATAGTATCGAACATTTGTTCGATATATAAATAATGATTTGCGAGAGAGAATCGTCCGCGCATCCGTGAACATGCGAGTAAAGGGTAGGCTTCTAATGATGATATTAGTACCTACCCGTTTTCAATTGTAAAGGAAAAATATTACTCACCATTAAAGATTAAAAAAAGGGCACCTATCTTTCATTCAGCAATCATTTTTATTTTGAGTTTGCAATCTGACTCCCCCTGTTAATATCATAAGGTGCAGTAATATATCCAATAAAAAAATGAACTACCTATCAAGATAATGGGTAAGATAACCTAAATACTACAATTTGCCGGCAAAAAGTGTCTGCTCGCTACACTGACGCAACGCAAATTTGCTTTTTTGTTTTCGGTTGGTTTTTGATACAAAAAAATAAAAAATCTGATCAGAAAAACCAATCAGAAAGAAATGAAAATCAAATTATTCTTTTAAAAATTTTTTGAATAAAGGAGGAATGTAAAACGAAAAGAGTAAAGATTAGGTTAACAAAAAAACAGTACGATTTCATTAATCAAGGGCTTGAAAAATACTATAATCAACTTGCCAATATGTCGCCGGAAGAACGAAAATATTTTTTAAAAAATTCCCTTTTCAATCAACCGATTGATTTTGAAAAAGAAATTGACGGAACTGTTTACAGCGTGAACACTTTTTTTAATCCCGATGCAAAAGAAAGCATCCAAGAAAAAATGATACGCATTTTAGGACTCAAAGAGCAGGATGTCGAAAAACTTTCGGAATCGGATTGAAATGTCAAGCCGAATATAACTGATTTAGCTTTTCTTGAAGCAATTCAAAAAACCGCGCAATATGTTCGCCATCGGCAAACCCGTGATGCACTGTTATGGATATCGGCATCGTTTTATCCTCTCCCATTTTCCCGACCACACAAAGCGGATAATCATTGCCGCAGCGATCTCGCTGTGTATTGCAAAATGAGCTGAAATCCAGTTTGGGCAGCGCACTGACCAAAATAACATTGTAATCCGTCATAGCGTCTGCCAGTTCATACGGGTCGATGGAAGCGGCAAGGGCTTTTATCTGCTGCGCTGTTTTACAAAATGTATCAAAATCTTCTGTATAGGGAAAAACCATTTCGGCGAAGTTATCCTTCTCTTCCACGCGAATCGGCGCAAGCCCATCGATACGGTCATAGCACACAATGTTTCCCTCTCTATCGAAGCGGTAGCGAAATTCCCGAATTTCATTGACAGCACTGAGAATCGCATAAAAATAACACATAAAAAATGAAACGCCTTTTGCCTTAGCTGCCGCATATGCGTGCCGGACATCTACACGCACCGTAACCCCAAGGTTGGGATTGTAAAAATCACGGAAAAACTCAAAATTATCGCGGCGGCTCCAGGTGGTAAGGTCAATAAGCTGTTTTTCGGGTTTTTTGTCTTGTTTCATAGTATGCTCCTATTCATCATGTTTAATCCCATCGCAATCATCATAACAGATGAGCGATTAATATGCAAGGGATGGATGTGTGCATGGATACTAAAAAGAAATATGCAACAAAAAAAGGTCTCAACTATAAAAGTTGAGACCATTTTTTCTTATTTTCTTAAAACGCCCTTCGGGTCTTTAATGAGTAGAATAATCACCCACGCAACCAGACCGAGCACCACAACGCTCACACCTAACAAGGTATCATTTAGAATATCGGCAAAGGCTTGATTGAAATACTCCGCTTTGAGTTCGGCATATTCAAACACAAAATCGATAAACCACATCAATGAAGCACCCCAATACATTAAAGCAAGTGTACCGAGCTTATAGGTTTTACGCTGTTCATTGGTATACCAGAGAATGGTTGCGACCACTGCCGCAATCACGGTTATTAATAAAGTCATGATTTAAACCTTTCAATAAACAAAGCTTATTTATCCTTTACCGGCTTTGCAGCATTTACTTTTTTCACATTTGCACTCACAATCGCGCAAATCGCACCCCATGCCGCAGTGACAATAACTGCCATGGACACGCCGACCGTCAGCATCTCATGGAACATCTCCGCCGCATCCGCCGGATTTGACATCGCGGTTAGGAATGGCGGGAAGGGCACAATCTCTCCATGCCAAAAATGCTCAAACGCAAGTAAGAACACGCCGCCCCAAAGCAGCGCCAAAAGCCAGGAAAGCCTTTTTGACCAAGTGATTTTCTTCTCCTCCTGATCAATACCGGAAGCGCCGGAAAGCTTAGGCGCCTGCAGTTTTTGCTCTTTTTTCTTCACTACAAAATAGGCAGCGGTAACAACAACTGCCTCCGCAGCGGGGACTAAAAAACAAGCCATATTTTTTTCCTCCTCGATTAATTAACTCTATTATATAATAGAGCGCGCAAAAAAACAAGTACTTATACAAAAATAAACACTTACTGCCTTACTAATTGCTCTACCACCTGCTCCACGCTCAAACCGTCACATACGATAACGGTATCGGCGTATGCTTCATACAGCGGCTGCCTGAGGGCGTACATTTCTTCCAAGCTTCCGCCTTTGCCCAGCACAATGCCGCGGGTGGTAATGTTTTTAATGCGCGTGCGCATATTCTCCGCGCTGATTTTTAAATAGACCACCTTGCCGAGCGCCTTTAAATGCGCCATTGCCGCCGCACTTAACACGGCGCTGCCGCCCGGGGCAATCACGGCATTCTCGCAAGTGAGCGCACACAAACAGTTTTCCTCCGCTTTTTGGAAATACGCCGCGTCTTTTTGATTAATAATCTCCTGCAAAGGGGCACCCTGCTGCTGTTGAATAAGCAAATCCGTATCGATAAAGGATTTGCACAGCGCCTTTGCCGCCAATACCCCGCAGGTGCTTTTGCCGCTGCCGGGCATGCCGATTAAGATGATATTATTCACTGCTTTCATCCCTTTTAATGTATGTTTTTATTCCACATAAAAAACTCTGTTTTCCTTAATGGGGTGCGCCGCCGGCAGCTCTCCGTCTACAAAACCGAGTGCCAAGTGACCGATGCCTTCCCACTCATCTGCTATGCCTAAATCTTTCAAAAGCGCTTGGTAATCTGCGCTTTCAAACTCTTCCTTTGCGCTGTGAATCCAAATATTCGCTAAACCTAAAGAGTGAGCCGCCAACATCATATTGCCGAGCACTAAAGAGCCATCGTAGATATAGGTTGGGAAAGCTTTTCTGCCGAGAACAATGAGAATAACCGGTGCGCCGTAAAACGGGTCAAAGCCCTCTTTCCAACCGCCGATAGCGGCATTGTCACGGCTGATTTTATCGCGCAGCTCTTTATTGGTCACGGCAATAACCATTGCCGCCTGTTCATTTTTACCGCTCGCTGCCTGCAAGCCGGCGGTTATGACGGTGTCGATTTGCTCCTTTGAGGGCATATCGGGTAAAAACTTTCTGACACTTCTTCTCGTTTCAATCGCTTTTAAGACTTCGTTCATCTCTTACACCTCACTTAATTCATTAATAATGGTATTGGAAAGCAAACAGCCCTGTGGGGTGAGCGCTACTGTTTGCTCTGTTTCGCTTAATAATCTCTGCCCCCGCAAAAAAGGCAGTTTTTCTTTTGCTTTTTCGCTTAAAAGAGATTTCGGTATCCCCTCTTTTAAGCGCAAGCCGAGCATGATTTGTTCCTGCACATCTCCGCCATCCCCATCGGCAATCGGCACACCGCCGCCGAGAAAGTAATCGATATCGCGCGGGTAATAAAAGCGCTTCCCCGCAACAAAGGAATGTGCCGCCGCACCGATACCGAGATACTCTTGCAAGCGCCAGTATTTCAGATTGTGGCGGCTTTCATAACCGGGCAGTGCAAAATTGGAGATTTCATACTGCATATAGCCTGCCTGCTCCAAAGCTTCCACCGCCTGCAAATACAAATCCGCCACCGCATCCTCCGGCGGCAAATCGAGGCTCTCTCTTTTTTTGGCAAATACCGTGCCGGGCTCTATCTTTAAAATATAAGCACTGATGTGCTGTACGCCAAGCGAAACGCAAAAATCAATGCTCTCGCGAAGGCTCTCGCCGGTTTGCCCCGGAATACCGAGCATCAAATCCAGTGATATATTTTGAAAGCCGATATTCTGTGCACATTTTACCGCTGCCGCAACCTGCTCACGGTTGGCGCGCCTGCCGAGTGCTCTGCGCTCGCGCTCCACTGCCGACTGCATACCAAAGCTCAAGCGATTGACACCTGCGGCATAGATAGCGCGCAAAAATTCTTCACCCGTGTCGGAAGGATTACACTCCACCGTTATCTCGCAAAACGCATCACGACAGTGTTTTTTCACACACTCTACCATGCATACAATTTGCTCCGGTGCAAGCACGCTTGGCGTGCCGCCGCCTATGTAAAGGGTATCTGTTTTACATTCGTTTTCGGCAAAAAAACGCTCTATTTCTTCACACACGCGCTGTGTATAGCCGGAAGAAGTATCGGTATGCGCCAATGAGAAAAAGTCACAGTAGGGACACTTACTGCGACAATATGGAATATGGATGTAGATACCGAGTTTGTTCATAATTACCCTCGTCAAATAAGGATTTGTCGAGGTCTACGACCTCGTAGAGAAGAGAGAAAAGAGAAGAGAGAAGAGAGAAAAGATGTGGGAGGGCTCTGCCCTCACCCGATTTAAATGTGCGGCAAATGCCGCACTAATAAGGAATAGAGCGAAGCGGAACGGGTGCGGGTGTCCCGCCCACAACTTCACTCTCCACACTCCACACTTCACACTCAAATAAGGATTTTGCGAGGTCGAAAGACCTCGCCAAATCCTTATGTGTCATCGTCCAACTTCAGCACCGCCATAAATGCCTCTTGCGGGACTTCTACCTTACCGAACTGGCGCATGCGCTTTTTACCCTCTTTTTGCTTTTCAAGCAGCTTCTTCTTTCTGGTGATATCGCCACCGTAGCACTTTGCAAGCACATCCTTGCGCATGGCTTTCACGGTTTCTCTGGCAATCACCTTGCCGCCGATAGCAATCTGCACGGGAATTTCAAACATTTGTCTGGGGATATTGGCTTTGAGCTTCTCCGCAATCTTTCTCGCTCTCGGATACGCCTTATCCGCATGAAGAATATAACTGAGCGCATCGACCATGTCGCCGTTTAAGAGCACATCGAGTTTTACCAAATTGCTGCGCTCATAGCCTTTAATCTCATAATCCAAGCTTGCATAGCCTCTTGTGCGCGATTTCAAAGTATCAAAGAAATCATAAATGATTTCATTGAGCGGCAGTTTATAAGTAATATCCACTCTGTCGGGCGTGATATAATCAATGCCGATATAGGTGCCGCGCCTGTCTTGGCACAACTCCATAATGGTGCCGATATAATCTGCGGGCGCATAAATATGTGTTTCGGTTATCGGCTCCTCGCAATAATCAATATCCGCCGGGTCGGGATAATGGGTGGGGTTATCGATATCCAAAACCGTGCCGTCTGTCATATGGATTTTATATACAACCGAGGGAATGGTTGTGACCAAATCCAAATCATATTCTCTTTCCAAGCGCTCTTGAATGATTTCCAAATGCAGCAATCCCAAAAAGCCGCAGCGAAAACCAAAGCCTAGCGCACCGGAGGTTTCCGGCTCAAAGGAAAGCGAAGCATCATTGAGTTTTAACTTATCGAGTGCATCGCGCAGATTTTCATAATCCGCACCGTCTGCCGGGTACACGCCGCAGAACACCATGGGCTGCACCTCTTTATACCCTGCCAGCGGTTCGGCAGCAGGATGTGAAGCAAGTGTAACGGTATCGCCCACCTTGGCATCATGAATGGTTTTAATGCTTGCGGTGATATACCCTACCTCACCGGAATACAGCGCCCCCGTGCTCTCCATGGAGGTGGCGTGCATTCTGCCGACATCCACCACTGTAAACTCCGCACCGGTACTCATCATGCGCATGGTGTCGCCGTTTTTAATGGAGCCGTCCACAATCTTGGCATACACCACAACGCCCTTATAATTATCATAAATACTATCAAAAATCAAAGCTCTTAACGGCTTATCATCATGATTTTCCGGTGCCGGAATATCGCTGACAATCTTTTCAAGCACCGCTTCAATATTGATACCGGTCTTTGCCGATACACGCGGCGCATCATCACAGGGAATGCCGATAACATCTTCTATTTCCTTTGCTACGCGGTCCGGCTCGGCGGCAGGTAAATCAATTTTATTGATAATGGGTACAATTTCCAAATCATTATCGAGCGCCAAATATGTATTTGCCAGTGTTTGCGCCTCCACGCCTTGTGAAGCATCTACTACCAACAGCGCGCCTTCACACGCCGCAAGTGAGCGTGAAACTTCATAATTAAAGTCCACATGTCCCGGGGTGTCGATGAGGTTGAGCATGTACTCCTCCCCGTCTGACGCGGTGTAATTGAGCGTTACAGCATGCGCTTTAATGGTAATGCCGCGCTCTCTTTCCAGCTCCATATCATCCAAAATCTGCGCTGTCAAATCTCTCTTTGCCACGGCGCCGGTCAATTCCAACATTCTGTCCGCCAAGGTGGACTTGCCATGG
>JAFWGH010000076.1 GCA_017512465.1 Clostridia bacterium | reverse complement strand
TTTTGCTAAGTAATTTTATTCGAATAAGTGATAAAATCTTTCTTGCATACTTTGTGTATGGATGAAAATATTTTATCGCTTAGGCGGATGAAAGAACAACGCAAAAACCAAACCTTCTTTATGGCATGCACCCCAATCGGCACTTCGCTCGGTTTTTCAAAAGCAACTATCAGTGCGTGGCGCAACAACCGAACGCAGCCCAAGGGCGCATCGCTTGCGCGGCTTTCCTCTTACTTTGAAGTTTCAACCGATTATCTGTTAGGCAAATCGGAAATACGCCAAACGGACAAAGCGCTAACCGATGCAGGGCAAGTGAAACGCACGGTATTCGGCACCGAGGACATTCCCGAAAAAGCGTGGCTTGAATTTGAGCGCGCGGTTGCGCACCTCAAGCGCAAATACGGCATTGGCAAAGACTGATACACACGATAACTACGATACATAGGAGATAGAAAATGAAAATTGTGATTGCGAGTGATTCTTTTAAAGGCTCTTTAAGCTCCATGCAGGCGGGTGAAGCCATGCGCACCGCTGCGGCGGAGGTTTTTCCCGAGGCGCAAACCGCGGTGCTTCCGCTGGCGGATGGCGGCGAGGGCACTGCCGAGGCGCTGGTGAGCTGCCTTGGCGGCAAAATGATAGAGTGTGATGTGCAAAACCCTTTGGGTGAAACCATCACCGCCACCTATGCGCTGACGGATAACAACATCGCTGTGATTGACACGGCTGCCGCTGCCGGCTTAACGCTGCTCACCCCCGAACAGCGCAATCCCCTGAACACCACCACTTACGGTGTGGGGCAAATGATAGACAATGCGATTCGCCGCGGCTGCCGCGACTTTATTATCGGCTTGGGCGGCAGTGCCACGGTAGATGGCGGTATCGGCATGCTCGAAGCGCTGGGATTAAAGTTTTACAACCGCTTTGGCGACAGAATCCGCGGCTTAAAGGGAAAAGATGTTGCCGACATTAAGCGCATTGATTTTTCGGACGGTAACCGCCATATTCCCGATTGCCGCTTTCGCATTGCCTGTGATGTGGAAAATCCGCTGTGCGGTCCGGAGGGTGCCGCTGAGGTATTCGGCCCGCAAAAGGGTGCCGATGAAAAAGCGGTAAAGCTCTTAGACACCGCCCTTTCGGATTTGGCGGACACGGTTAAGATGCTCTTTCATCGCGACACCAAAAATGTACCGGGTGCCGGTGCGGCGGGCGGTCTCGGCTGGGCGTTTGTGACCTTCTTAAACGGCACGCTCGAAAAAGGCGCCGACATTGTTGCCGACGCCATCGGTTTGGAGCAGGCGCTCCAAGATGCGGATATCTTTATGACCGGTGAAGGAAAAACGGATGCGCAGTCCGTGATGGGCAAAGCGCCGGTGAGCGCGGCAAAGAAGGCGAAAGAAAACGGTGCGATTACCGTTGCCTTTTGCGGCTGTGCGGGTGAGGGCGCGCGCTTAGTTAACGCCGCCGGGATAGATGCCTACTTCCCCACCGTGCAGGCGGCAATGACACTCGAGCAGGCGATGGACAGCGAAACCGCCAAAGCCGCCCTGCAAAGCACCGTGATACAGTATTGCAATGTACTCAAAGCCTGCGGGATAGACAAATAAGGATTTGTGGAGCCCCTTGCGGGCTCCCAAATCCTTATTTGAGAGAAGAGATAAGAGAGAATAGTGAATAGTGAAGGGCGACACATTCGCACTTGTTCCGCTTCGCTCTATTTGATGGATTTTGTCCTTACATATAAGTGAAATTCCTTGTAGGTATTAAGTATTTAGTCATTTCGAGCTTGCGAGAAATCTTTAAAATGCAAGGCGTAGCCTTGCCACAACAATTCAAAATTCAACATTCAAAATTCTTAATTCAAATTAGGATTTGCGAGCCCGCAAGGGGCTCGACAAATCCTTATTTGTCGCACAAAAAAACACGATACGCAAATGCGTATCGTGCTTTTTTATTGTTGAAAAGAGTTTACGGTAAAACGCGCGATTAAAGCTCTACCTTACCGCTGTCCTTACCGTTGATAACATAGTAAAGTGCATTATCCTCAGCTTTTACATAAAGCTCAATGCCTCTCACGGAGCCTTTGCCGCCGTTTGCTTTGTAATCAGCCTTAGCAAGCTCTGCCAAAGCGGCAGCATCTACCTGCTTCTCGCCATACTCGAAGAACAGACCTTTTACAGCGCTTTCAATCAAAGCTTTTTCAGCCTTCTTTGCGGGCTTCTTTGCAGCAGGCTTCTTTTCTGCTTTTTTCTCTACTTTTTTAGCAGCGGGCTTTTTCTCAGCCTTTTTTGCTGCCGGCTTCTTCTCGACCTTTTTCTCTGCCTTTTTCGCTACCGGATTCTTCTCGACCTTTTTCTCTTCTACCTTCGCTTCTGCTTTTACGGCAGCCGTTTCGGTTTTCTTGGTTTCTTCTGCTTTCTTAGTTGTTTTCTTAGTTGCCATTTTTATATCTTCCTTTACATTTTATTTCTCTTTTGAGATACTTTATTTTTGCACACATCACTATCGGAAATTGCGGAATCTTGCGGTAAAGCCGTAATGCCGTTTTTGGTTTACAGGTTCACCGACCTTGCTGTAAAGCAATTTGCTTTTATAGAAGATATATACAAAAACATCTTATGTATTATAGCATTATTGCACAAAGAATGCAAGGACTTGCGCAAATATGTTATATTATGTATAATAAAGTATCAACATTTGCACCAATTAGTGTGTATTATTACAGCAAATTTATACCAAAAAGTGTTTATAAAAGAGAAGTGAGGAAAGAAGATGTTAAAAATTCGCTCGGCAACACCCGCCGATATCGCGCGCGCAGAGTATATTTGTATTCAAACTGCCGATGAAAAATTAAAGAGCAATGCGCGCCGCGCACGCATTACCGCGCTGCTGTTTTCCACCTACTATATCCGGCATGAAAGCCGCAACTGCTTTGTGCTCACGGATGAGGAGAAAGTGGTCGGCTATATTTTGTGCTGCACCGATTTGCGCGGCTTTTTAAAGAGCTACCGCGGCGATATTTTTAAAGAGGTGTGTAAACTCTCTCCCCTGTGGGGCGTGGTGTGCCTGTTTATTCCGGTGAAATACGCGCTTTTACAAAAGCGCTACCCTGCACACTTACATATTGATATTTTGGAGCCCTACCAATCCTCGGGCTATGGCAGCCGCTTAATGCAGGCGTTGCTCACCCGCCTTAAAGAACAGGGTGTGCGGGGCGTGTGCCTTTCATGCGGTGCGAAGAATACAAGAGCGATTCACTTTTATGAAAAATTCGGTTTTGAAAGCCTTTTTACCGCCTTCGGCGGGAAGATGATGGGTTTAAAGACAGCGCTCGATGAGCGCTGAATGAATGCGCTTTGCCGGTAAAGTCGCGCTAAAGCGCTAATGGTGAGCGAGGCACTCGCGCTCGTTCCGCTTCGCTCTTAAAAAGCGAGTTCGCTGCCGCGAACTCGCCAACTGAAAACGCAGCAAAGCCGCTAATCGATATGTGCTTTGCACTTGATATATTGCAAAAGCAATTCGATATATTTTGCAATGCAAAATGCGATATATTCGCTAAAGCGAATAAGAAAGGTGGCAACGCAGAGCGTTGCAATTTAAAATGCGAGGCAAAGCCTCGCCACCACTCGCTAACTGCTAATTTGCTAACGGCTAATAGGCTGATTCAGGTGGCAAGGCAAAGCCTTGCATTATAATGTGCCGCAAGTGCGGCACCACCTTCATTCTACTTTTTAATTTCTACATTCTAATTTTCATTTAGCATTTAGCATTTTGAATTTAGCATTCAAAATTGTTCGCGTAAGCGAACCTGCACCACCACCGGCTAATAAGCTGATTTAGGTGGCAACGCGTGGCGTTGCATTGTAAAGACCTCTCGACTGCGCTCGAGGTGACAGATTTGTGTCATCTTGAGGAGCAAAGCGACGAAAGATCTTTTAATTTAGCATTTAGCATTTTGAATTTAGCATTCAAAATTGTTCGCGTAAGCGAACCTGCGTCCTCGCCAAGGCGTTACAATTTATTACAAAAAGTGATATTCCTTGCATTAGCAAAAAAAAGAATATATAATAAAAATATATACGCAAAAAAATTCATTATTTAAAAAGACAGGATGAGTTTATGAAAAAGTTTTATGCATTTTTAATCAGCTTAGTATTTTGTGCAGCACTGCTTGCGGGAATCGGCATGCAGGCGGCAGCGGAGAGTGAAGCTGCGCGCGCGGAATCTTCCGGTTTCACAACGCAAGAGGTGTCGCTTGAGCAGGGCGAAGTGTCTGAAAGAATTGACACCTCGGCATTCACTGCCACCTTGGAAAAAACCAAGTATGATTATACCGGTAAAGCGATAAAACCCGCTGTCAGCGTGAAGGATGAAAAGGGTAAAGAGTTTAGCAGTGAGCATTACACCCTCACTTATGAAAGCTCTCCCGGCAGTGTCGGCAGGCACAGCGTGAAAATCAAATTCCTTGCACCGTATTACGGCAGCAAAACGCGCTATTATACCGTTAAGCCGAAGGTGACGATGAAAACTTCTCTGAATCTGGGACAAAAAGCGGATATCAGCGTTTATGCTTATGACCAAGCAAAAAAGACGGATGTTTCCTTTAACAGCATTTCAACCTTTACCAGCAGTAATCCGAAGGTGGCGAGCATCAGCAGCTCCGGCACCGTGACAGCGCTTATGTCGGGCAAGGTGACCGTTACCATTGATACCAACGGCTTTGTGTATACATATGAGCTTACCGTTAAAGCACCGACTATTTATGTCAACGGTGAGGTGCAAAAGGCAAAAACCACCAAAAACGGTGTAGCGCCCGGAGAATCCTACTTTTATATTGAGCTGGCGTATCACAGTTCTATGCCCGAGGCAAAGTATTTCTTCGGCAATAAGCTGCTTGCGGACAAGCAGCAGCTAAAGTATTCGAGCTATACCTTTAAATCCTCCGATACCTCTATTGTTAAGGTCAGTGCGGATGGCTATATCCAGGCAGGCACCAAGGCGGGTACGGCTGCGATTACCATTGGCGCAAAGTATGGGGAGAAAACCTATACCAAAAAAGTCTATGTATTGGTAAAGCATAACAAGAATGCTCCGCAGTACTACTATAATCAAAAGAATTATTCCGATGTAAAATATGATAATCCGTCCACCTCCGGCATAGAGTCCATCGCTTCCTCCGGCTGCGGTGTTTGCTCAGTGGCAATGGTGGTCAATAACATGGCGGGCAAGCAGCTGTGCAGCGTGGCATCACTTGCGCGTTTCAGTGTGGCAAACGGCGGTAGAGACAGCAGCGGTACCAATATGTATGCGCTTTTAAACGCCGTGTGCAAAGCCAACACCCATTTTTCCTATAAGGTCACGGGTGATAAGCAGGCATTGATTAAGCACTTAAAGTCGGGTAAAATGGCAATTATCAATCAAGGCGACAGTTACAGTGTGTTCAGCAACGGCGGACATTTTGTGGTTGCCTATAAAGCGGTGGAAAACAATATTGAAGTGTTTGACCCGTTGGTGTATGACGGTAAATATACAAGCGGTGTGAAAGCCAGCCGCGTGATTGGCGCTACAAGCAGAGGCTGTATTGTCTCGATTGATCAGGTGGTCAAGGCAACGTGTGACAGAAATCCCGGCTATTTTCTCATCAATTACAGCTCAAGCGGTAAACAGGTGCAATCGCTTGATGCGCAAACAAAATCCACCACGAAGAACTATTCAAAATCCGTAACCATGTATTGCACAACCACAGGCGGCTTGCGCTTTAGAAAGTCCGCTGCCACAAGTGCCGGCTTGGTGAAGGGACCAAATGGCGGTGCATCGATTGTCAGCTACCGCGATGCGGTAGAGGTGCTCGGTACCGTGAGCAATGCACAGGGCAAGTGGTATAAGATTCGTTACAGAGGCTATACCGGCTATGTATCGGCAAGCTATTTGAAATCCTCCCGACCGGGGGTGAAAACCATGAAAATTCCCAAAGGCAGAAACCTGCGCGCAGGCATCGGAACCTCTGCAAAGGTGCTTGCTATCACCAAAAAGGCATACACGGCTGAGGTGCTGGTGGATTCCTACTGGCGCGCGAGCGGCTATACCTGGTCGCGCATTAGAATCGGCGGTAAAACATATTATTATGCGATGTAGACTGCCGCGCGTGTAAGCTTATACTGATATTTCTGTTAAAGGAGTAAATACATGCAAACACATAAAAAATAAATACAGCTCAAAGTACATGATGAAGCTGAGATTTAGGATTCTTTAGACCCGAATGGCAACATGCTTTCGGATGAAGTCATTTCCTATTTAACAAGAACACGCACAGACAGCTTAGAGAGGATTATGTACTCACCGTTATCAGTGATATTCCGATTGATGAGGAGCATTTTAAAAATGTGCTCCTTGGCGAAATCTCGCAACAAAAGGATGATTTGCGCTTTGCGTTAAAGCGCCTGATGCGTAAATTTGCCTGCTTAGCGGTGCTCGGCGTTGCGTTAACGGCGCTTTGGCTGTATATCTCCGCTACGAGGGAATCCGTAGGCGTAGAGGTGCTTTCCATTATGGGATGGGTCTGTGTTTGGGAAGCGACCACGATTTTTATTATCCGGCGCCCGGAGCTGATGAGAAGTGTTAAAAATCTCGAGCGTTTGCTCCAAGCGGAAATCCGTTTTAAAATAACAGATTAATAGTTTTCAGTTTTCAGTTTTCAGTGTTCAGTTGGCGAGTTCGCGGCAGCGAACTCGCCTTTTGATGCGCGCTACGCGCGCCGACAAGACCGCCGACAAGGGTATCATCCACTGTTGCAGCACCGGTATCAAAGGTATCGAGCACTTTGATTTTGCCATTTTCCTTTTTGGCTAAAACCGCTTGGAAAATGAGCGATTTTTCGCCGAGGGCTTGCTGCTTGAGCTCGGTCATTGCCTGAAATCCTTCACTTTCCACATTAAAAATACCGACAATCAGATTTTCTGTCATCTTTTTGTCCTCCAAAATTATTAATAGTTTTGCATATCATTTCCGGTATAGCTTGTTTTGCCGAAAACTACAAATTAAAGCTTTAAAAAAACGCTTGAATTTTATTCACAGCGGATGAAAATATTGACTTCATCTGCTACTCGGTTTATAATATAGAGCATAAACTTTGAAAAGGAGAAAAGTAAATGAAATCATTAGTAAAATCTATCACAAACTGTGTCATTGTCGTATCGGTAATTGCGCTGATACTCGGCATTGTACTTATGGCTTATCCCATCCAGTCTATTGAAACTCTCGGTATTATCCTCGGTGTGTATTGGATAATCAATGGTATTACACTCATCGTTTTGGATATCAAGGCGTTAAGAAGGAATCTCCCGTTTAATGGCTTGTTGCCGGGTATTCTTGGCTTGATTCTCGGTATTTTAATGATGTATAATCAAGCCAATGTGGAAGGCTTTATGGAAGCCTTTGTCGGTATCGCTTTAGGTATTTGGGTAATTTCAAACGGTATTTCAAATATCAGCCGCTCCCTCTCTTTGCGCAGAAGCGGTGCGCCGTGGGGCTTGCTGGTCGCCATCAGTATTATTGATATTTGTCTTGGTGTTATGATTCTGTATTCACCGGTTCTCGGCGCTTTGGCATACACAACGGTTACCGGTCTGTTCTTGGTTATCGATGCCATTGTTATGATTATCTACATGTTTATCGTTAAGAAAAACAGCAAGGAATTGGAAGAAGTGATTGAGAATGCTGTTAAGTCTGTAGATGCCAAAGCTTTGGAAGCTTTAAAAAAAGCAGATGAAGCGGCAGCAACAGCAGCGGCAGCGGCAACAGTTGTGGAGGATGCTCCGCAAGCAGAGCCCGCAGCAGAAGAAGCTGCCCTGGCACAAGAGGATGCTGAAAAACCGGCAGAGGATGCGCAGGAATAAGCACTCTCGCTTACAGCCGAAAACGGCATGAAAAATGATATAATTATCATGGTTTTAAAAAACAGGGTTGCCCGACTGTCATTAAGGATAACAAGGTTCAAATTGCCTGCATTCACTCATCTTAGCAATTCTAAAATGCACTAATACACAAAGTATCAGCACATTTGATAATTGCGGGTCTAAGCAAATGCAGACAGTATGAACTGAAAAACACCTCATTTTTAAGATTTTTCGTGCAAGAACAAGGCACAAACACCTCGGCAAGGCTGACGCCTGTCGAGGTGTTTTAACGCAGTTATTGTGCAAAAAGAAGGCAAAATCAGCACATAAGGCTGACGCCTATGTGCTGATTTTAACGCACTTATTGTGCGAAAAGATTGAATTTTGAGGCAAAACTTCGTTACCGCTACTCTCCTTAATAACAGCCGGGCTTACCTTACGCAGGTGACCCTGTTTAAAAATGCATAATCGGTGAAAAAATGATTGACAAATGCGCCATATTATATTCGAATAATTGTTGCATTTGCTGATGTGGCGAAATAGGCAGACGCAAGGGACTTAAAATCCCTCGGTAGCAATACCGTGCCGGTTCAAGTCCGGCCATCAGCACCAAAAAAAGAACACCTTAGGGTGTTCTTTTTTTGGTGAATGATGTTTGCCTATCGGCAAATGATGTTGGCTACGCCAATGATGCTTGCTTACGCAAGTGATGTTTTGCTTACGCAAAGTGACCCGCAAACATTGCATCACTGTGAGTGAAACGAACAACATCATTCCGGCGTTAGCCGGTACATCACTGCGCGCGAAGCGTGCGGCATCATTTTTTATTCGAAGTATGCTGCAGATACGATATTTTCATTATATGTTTACACATTGTATATTAAAAAGGCGAGTTCGCTGCTGCGAACTCGCCA
>JAFWGH010000075.1 GCA_017512465.1 Clostridia bacterium | reverse complement strand
TAGCAGTTTTTGCTAAGTAGTTTTATTCGAATAAGGGAGAAAATTTTTCTTGCATACTTGCCGTATTCAAGGGAAATTTTATCACTTAGGCGGATGAAAATACAACGCAAAAACCAAACTTCGTTACGGGGACTCACCTAAGGTTGAAACTATTTTTTTACAATATCGTTTATGCCTGTGCCTCACCATTCGGTCCGATATACTCCATGCCGCCGAAGCCGAGAATGAGTGTAAAGATATTCGGCAAGAAAATCAAACCGATGGCAAACGCCGTATCCTTACCGAAGGCTCTGGCGAGCTTCAAACTGAGCATAACATAGAAAACAATGTCTACAATAGGAACTAAAAGCAGTAAGAATTTCACTCCCTTGCCGTCGGCAAGTTTACAAAGAATGTATAAATTATAAAACGGAATGAGTGATTTCCAACCGGCTTCGCCCGCTTTGGTGAAGATTTTCCATTCTGCCACAATCGTCAGCACACACATGACAATAGCGGTAATACAATACACTGCCATTTGACCGTTGCTGAGCGTTGAAGTCACATTTTGCATGTTCTTTCTCCTTTCTTTGTTTTAGAATAAATAAAGCATTTGCTTAATTTATACTATAGCATAACTTACACAAAAATGTCAATTTTAATCACATTTTGCGGTGAAATATGTGCACCTGTGCAGCTCTTTTTTACCAGCCGCTGATACCATCTGTCTGTAAGGCATGCAGAATTTTATCGGGTAAGCTTTCATAATCCTTCCCCAGTGTTTGAAGCAGCGCGGCAGTATCCTGCCTGGCGGTATTCCCGTCTGCCGGACAGGCGGAAACAAGCACGGGAAGGCTTTCGCGCAGCGCCAAATTTTCTATATAGCGTTCCGGTACATATATCATCGGGCGAATCATATACAAATCCTTGCGTGATAAGTAGGATTTCGGGGAAAAGCAGGCAAATCTGCCGCCGCGAAACAGATTCATCAACACCGTTTGCGCCGCATCATCCATGTGGTGACCGAGGGCAATTTTATTACAGCCGGCGGCTTTCGCGGCATCATGCAACAGACCTCTGCGCATGCGCGCACACAGCGAACAGGGATTGCTCTCTTTTCTCGTTTCAAAAATGATGTGATACAGATTGGTTCTTTTAATGATATATTCCACATCGAGGCGCGCGCACAGCTGCTCTATGGCGGAAAAATCACTCTCTTTACCGAAAAAACACGGGTCAACGGAAATCGCCTTGATTTCAAATGCTTTCGGATAAAAGCGCCGCATTTCGGCAAGCGCACATAACATTGCCACACTGTCTTTCCCGCCGGAAACGCCGACCGCAACGCAGTCTCCCTGCTCTATCATATCATACCGCTCCATGGCGGCACGCATATAAGACATTAACTGCTGCAAGACTTCACCCCCTATTTGTTTTAGTATAGCATATGCGCAAAAAAAAGCAAATTGCGGATGTGTTTCACCTGTGCATATCAATGTATAGTAGACAAAAAATAAAAACTTTGATATAATGAATTATTAATTTAAAATCTATCTAAAAACAAAGAGGTGCAAATTATGTCCAATCCGATTTTGAGTAAAAGCAACGGAGAAAAGCTTACTTCTCCCGATGGATTAAATGACTATATTAAGGTGTCCCATGTCAGTGTTTGGCTGATTTTAGGGGTTATCTTTATTTTGCTCATTTCCGTATTTGTCTGGAGTGTTTTCGGTTCTCTTAAAGAATCCGTGACCACTACCGGCGTGGCAAGCGGCGGCGAGGTGGTATGTTATTTGGAATCCGCGGAGGGAATCTCGCAGGGCGACACCGTTACCATCGGTAATGCTTACGGCAAGGTGGTCTCGGTTTCCGAAACCCCGCTTTCCGCTCAAGAGCTGGGCGAAAAGTATGATGATTATACGATTTACAGACTGCAGCCCAAAGAGTGGAACTACGAGGTAAAAGTGGAGTGTAAGGACTGTGAAAACGGACTGCAAACACTCAAAATCATTTACAGTGAAATTCAACCCATTTCTTTCTTGAAAGGTTAAGCTATGAACAAGCAAAGCAAGACAATTCCGCAGCCGGTACAGGGCAAGGTCGCCAAAGTGCCCGTTGTCATGCAGATGGAAGCGCTTGAATGCGGTGCCGCCTGCCTGAATATGATACTGGCTTACTATCATAAATACCTGCCGCTCGGACAAACCAGACTCGACTGCGGCGTTTCGCGAGACGGCTCAAGTGCCGGCAATATCCTGCGCGCCGCTCAAAATTACGGCATGCAAACCAAAGCTTTACTCATTGACTGTAAAGGGCTTAAGAGTAAAGCCGTTTGCCCGTGCATTCTGCACTGGAACAACAATCACTTTGTGGTGCTTGACGGTTTTCAAGGCGACAAAGCCGTGCTCAATGACCCGGCAAAGGGCTTTATCAAAATTCCCATGGAGGAATTTGAAAAGGCTTATACCGGCATTTATTTGCAGATGGTGCCGGGAGATACCTTTGAAGCCGGCGGTGAAAAGCGCAGCATACTCGATTTTGCAAAAGAGCGCTTAAAGGGAAGCAAAACCGCCATTATCTTTGTCGTTCTCACCACGATTATCACCTCTTTAATTGCCATGCTCAAGCCCGCCTTTACGCGCATTTTCATCGATGAAATTTTACCGGGTAACAGCCCTGATTGGATGCGGCCGTTTCTCTATGCGCTTTTGGCTTTGATGGCGGTTGAATTTACCGCCTCTGCTATCAGGGATCTGTACAACTACAAAATTGAAGGCAAGCTTGCCATTATTGCCAATTCCAAATACATGTGGCATATCTTAAGACTGCCCATGCGCTTTTATTCTCAGCGCATGGCGGGCGATATTGCCGACAGGCAATCCAAAAACGAATCCGTTGCCAAGCAATTGATTCAAACCCTGGCGCCGGTTGCTTTTAATGTATTTTTAACAGTGATTTACTTTATCATCATGCTTTCCTACAGCGTGCCGCTCTCCTTTATCGCGCTTGCCGCAACGGGAATTAATCTGTTTGTTGCAGGCATTATCTCCCGGCGCCGCATCAACATCACGCGTGTGCAAATGCGCGATGCAAGCAAGCTTTCAAGCGCCACGGTAACCGGCATTGAAATGATAGAAACCATCAAAGCCTCCGGTGCGGAAAACGGCTATTTTAACCGCTGGGCAAACTATCAGGCAAGTGTTAACACGCAGGATGTGAACTATACAAAGCTTAATCAATACTTAGGCACGGTGCCGGAGTTAATTTCCTCTCTTGCCGATATCATCGTGCTCGCCATCGGTATTTATCTGGTACTGCAGGGACAGTTCACCGTGGGTATGGTAACCGCCTTTAAGAGCTTTTTATCCCTGTTTAACACCCCGGTGCAAAGCTTGATTGAAGCGGGACAAAAGCTTCAGGAAATGCGCACAAATATGGAGCGTATCGAGGATGTTTTGGATTATGAACCGGATGTAAAGGAAGAGGATTTGGAACACTCCGCGGATGAGGATACATCCTATAAAAAATTATCCGGTGCGGTGGAAATCAAGCATATCACCTTCGGTTATTCACCGCTCTCAGCCCCGCTCATTAAGGATTTCAGCATGTCGATAAAGCCCGGAAGCCGCGTTGCTTTTGTCGGCTCCTCCGGCTGCGGAAAATCCACCCTTGCCAAGCTCATTTCCGGTCTGTATGACCCGTGGGAAGGCGAAATCTGCTTTGACGGTGTGCCGCTCAAACAAATCCGCCGCCCGGTATTTAACGGCTCGCTTGCCGTAGTAGACCAGGATATTATCCTGTTTGAGGACACCATTGCCAACAACATTAAAATGTGGGATGCCTCCATTGAAAACTTTGAAATGATTTTAGCCGCCAGAGATGCGCATGTGCATGATGATATTATGATGCGCAGCGGCGGTTATGATTACAAGCTCACGGAGGGCGGTAAGGACTTCTCGGGCGGTCAGCGACAGCGCCTTGAAATTGCGCGTGTGCTCGCACAAGACCCCACCATTATTATTATGGATGAAGCAACCTCCGCACTCGATGCCAAAACGGAATATGATGTTGTGCAATCCATTCAGGACAGAGGCATTACCTGCATTGTGATTGCGCATCGTCTATCGACCATTAAAGATTGTGATGAAATTGTCGTGCTCGATAAAGGTGAAGTCGTACAGCGCGGCACGCATGAACAGCTGCTCGCACAAGACGGACTGTATACGCAGCTGATTACGAATGAATAGGAGGTGAGCACATGGGCTGGTTTGATGACCAAATAAAGGAAAGAATTAAAAACGATGACGCTCTCTTTTCGGAAACATTTTTGGAAATGAGCGGCGTGGTAATCGGTAAAAAAGCGCTTGCCGATGCTTTATATGACCACACAAAACAAGCGCAAAGCGCTATCTATGCCATTCTCAAATACTATCATGTAAAGCCGCGCGAGCTGCCGCTGAACATCAAAACCATACCGGACAGTTTGGACTACCTGCTGCGCCCGACAGGCATTATGAAGCGCGAGATTACGCTTCACGGCAAATGGTATAAGGACGGTATCGGTCCGCTGCTCGCCACCACAAAGGATGATAAGGTAATTGCGCTGATTCCGAACAAGGTTTCCGGCTACCATTATTTTGATACACAAAGCGGAAAAAATGTCCGCATCGATGCAAAAAACTACATGGATATTGCACCGGAAGCGCTGTGCTTTTATAAGCCGTTTCCGCTGCGCAAGCTCACCGGCAGCGATTTGTACGCCTACTTTTTGCGCACTCTGTGTGTCTCGGACTGGGCGCTGATTATTCTCGCCTCCTTAGCGGCAACGCTGGTGGGCACCGTTGTCACCTATGCCAACGAAAAAATCTACGGCAAAGTGCTCGATGTCGGCGATCATGTTGTTTTTATGGCGGCTTTTGCGCTGCTTTTAGGTGCCACTGTTTCCTCTTTAGTGATTAAAATCATCAAAGCGCTGGTCACCTCCCGCATCAATACCAAGATGACCACCGCCGTGGAATCGGCGGCTATGATGCGCCTGCTTGCGCTCCCCGCTGCTTTCTTTAAAAAATACAGCGCCGGCGATTTGGCGAACCGCATCTCACAGGTAAAAACACTGTGCACCAACTCCTCCTCCATTGTTTTAACCGGCGGCTTGACAACACTGTTTTCCATCATTTACTTTTTCCAAATTTTCACCTACGCTCCCGCACTGGTGATTCCCTCTGTGCTGGTCATTCTGACAAGCGTTGTCATTTTTGCCGTCATCTCCGTGATGCAAATCAAAAACTTTACGGCACTCATGCAAAACGAAGCAAAGGAAAGCGGTCTTGTCTTTGCACTCATTTCGGGCATTCAAAAAATCAAATTGACCGGTGCGGAAAAAAGAGCTTTTTCCAAATGGGGCAAGGAGTATAAGGACACGGCAGAGCTCAAATACAATCCGCGCACCGCGATTAAGTTGTTTAAGAGTATCATTATTGCCGTGAACACCCTCGGCATTGCGGTTATTTATTATTGTGCCTATGCCTCCGGTGTTTCCCTTGCCGAATATATGGCGTTCAGCACGGCTTACGGTATGGTCAACGGCGCCTTTATGTCTTTAATCGGCACCGGCATGGAAATAGCTCAAATCAAACCGACCATTGAGCTGTTTCGACCGATTATGGAGGCGGAACCGGAGATTGCGGAGGATAAGCTCGTTCCCGCCCGCCTTTCGGGTGGCGTGGAATTAACCAATGTTTCCTTCCGCTACAATGAAAACATGCCGCCGGTGTTAGACCGTTTAAATTTAAAAATCAATCCGGGACAATATGTTGCGATCGTCGGCTCTACCGGCTGCGGTAAATCCACACTCATGCGCGTGATGCTCGGCTTTGAGCAGCCGCAAAAGGGCGCGGTTTATTATGACGGTAAAGACTTAAAAACAATCGATTTAAAATCGTTGCGCAGCAATATCGGCACCGTGATGCAAAACGGTTCGCTGTTCTCGGGAGATATTTATTCAAATATTGTTATCTCCGCACCGCAGCTGTCTGTAGACGATGCTTGGGAAGCGGCGGAGCTGGCAGGCGTTGCCGAGGATATTCGCAGAATGCCGATGGGCATGCACACCATCATTTCCGAGGGCTCGGGCGGTATATCCGGCGGACAAAAGCAGCGCTTAATGATTGCAAGAGCCGTTGCACCCAAGCCGAAAATCCTGATGTTCGATGAAGCGACAAGCGCACTCGATAACATCACGCAAAAGCATGTTTCGGATTCTTTGGAAACACTCAAATGCACCCGCATTGTCATCGCGCACAGACTCTCCACCATTAAAAACTGCGACAGAATCATTGTGCTTGACCACGGCGAAATTGTGGAGGACGGCACATATGAGGAGCTGATTGCGCAAAACGGTATGTTTGCCGCTTTGGTGGACAGACAGCGCATGGACAAATAACGAGGTCATTATGGATTATGAAATGCAGTATTTGATGCGCCTGACCCGCTGCGGCGCGTGCGGTGAAAGCGCACCGGAGCCGGAGCAAACGCCGGACTGGGAACGCCTGATGCGGCTGGCATATGAACAGGATGTTTTGTATACCGCCTTTTTGCCGCTGAAAAATCAGGCACACGGCTGTCCCGCAGCACTTATAGAAAAAATAACTGCCGAACAGCGCGGCAAGGCACTGGAAAACAGCATGCGCACCGAAGGTATACTTTCCCTGATTGCGCAAGCACAGGCGCAGGGTATACAGTTATTAATTATCAAAGGCTATGACATCGCGCGTTTTTACCGGTATCCCGAATGTCGTGTGAGTGCCGATACGGATTTTTTGGTCAAGGCGGAGGATGAAGCAAGCGCTTTTGCCTTTTTGCAGCGCGCGGGATTTATTATGGAGCCGCGCCGGGAGGATTCCAACCACGCGGTGGGGCGCCACCCGCAGTTGGGTTTAGTCGAGTTGCATAACAGCCTGATTACCGCCCGCTTCGGCACCACCCTCTTTGCCCCGGCACAGCTCAACGAGCGCGCTTTTGATAACATTCAAAAAGTAAGCTTCGGCGAGGGTAGTTTTTATGCGTTGGAAAGCACCAATGCGCTGTTGTTTATCACCTTCCATTTAATCAAGCATTTTTTGTTTAACGGCATCAATTTAAAAATGATGTTTGACACGGCGCTGTATGCAAAGCACAATCTGCATCATATTGATACAGCCCGCTATCACGAGGCGCTCCAAAAAAGCGGCTACTTGCACTTTATGCAAATAGTCTTTGGCGCCATGGTGCGCTTCGGCGGCTTTGAAGCGGCGGATTTCCCGCTTGCCCCCGCCATGGAGGATGCCGATATTGCCGCTCTGCTGGATGCAATGGAGCGCGATGGCGGCATGGGAAAAAACAATGAGGATGCCGCATTGGAAGCATGGATGTTTTATCACTACCACATAGCCAAAAACAGCACCGATAAAGCGGATATGGCGCTGCTGGAACGGGAGACAAAAAGAGATGTTCACTCCGCGCTGTTTCCGCCGCTTGCCGTCATGCGGCAAAAATACCCGATTTTGCATAAACATCCGCGGCTGTATGCTTTTTGTTGGCTGCACCGCCTTTTCACCCGGGGAATCCGGCGGCTTTTTTCCTCAAAAAGGCTGAGCAATCGCAAGGTTTCCGATGAGCAGGCGCTCTCCGAAAAAGCCGGAGAGCGTGTGCAACTGTTCAAACAATTTGAAATGATGTGAGAATTGTTTGCATGAATTGCTCATAAAATTGTTGACAGCGGCACAAAGTGATGTTATAATTTGCGTGTAAAATAGAAATACTATATAAAGGGGGTTACTGTTATGGTACTCGATGATATCAAAAAGGTAGCAGAAGAAAACGGTATTGAATTGACTCCGGAAATGCTGGATGCAGTCGCAGGCGGCGCTTTCACACCCGAGGAGTGGGCAAACTTTACTCCGGAAGAGAGACAACGCCTTGCAATGGAATCCATCACAAACAAAACAATCGGCAAGCCTTGTTGCCTTGATTAATTTTACGGAGGAATTTTAAAATGTATCAGAGTCCTGACCTCATTAAGGTCAATTTAGACATCAAAGATAACTTTGCTGCATATGCAAGTTGTATCGAAAGAGTTTGGACCACCGATTTAAACGGTACTTGTGACCAGCCCGGTTATGCTTTCCAAACCTGGACACAGATGTTCCCCGCAGATCCTTATACTTGTTACAATGACCTTGTAGTATAATGATTGCGCATGTTTAACATCGATACAAGCAAAGCTTATCAATTAAACAAGGAATTAGCAGGGCAGTTTGAACCGTTTTGTAATAACGAGGGCAAACTACCCTCTTTTTCGCTTTGTCTGAGACCATTACCGAAAGAGGGGTTTCGAGATTTACAGCCCGCAAAAGCACTCGGTGATTACACCTTTTTTGCACAAACCGAAACAGGGTATTGGGTGCGGTTTTGCGCAAGTTACATGTGCTTGGCAAAGGATTTTCGGCATGCCGATGTCTATGTGGCACAAAACAGTCGGGATAACGGCACCTATGAAGCCTCTAACCTGCTCATGCAGGGATATATGTACCGCCTGGTGCAAACAGGCAACTTCATGATTCACTCCGCCGCCGCGGTTTACGGTGAGGATGCCATCCTCTTTTGCGGACTTTCCGGTGCCGGAAAAAGCACCCAGGCAAATTTATGGAAAACCTATTTGCATTGCGACATATTAAATTATGATAAACCCTGCATCATTCGCGAGGGCACACATATTTATGCGCACGGCAGCCCCTGGAGCGGAAAAGAGGCATTAAAACGCAATGTATATAAGCCGCTCAAGGCGATTGTCTATGTGGTGCAGGCAAAGCAAAACAAGGTGCGCATGCTCTCTGCCGGCGAAGCGTTCAGCCACATTTTTTTGCACAATTATGTGTACCCCTTCACCCCGGCGGTTGAAAGCGCCTATATTGAGGCGATACAAGCGCTGGCAAACCAAATCCCCGTGTATGAGCTGCAATGTGATATCAGCAAAGAAGCGGTTCGGGTATTGTTTGAAACGCTGTACCCGACACAAGATTTCCAAGCAGCGACAAAGGAGCCAACAATGAAATACAAAACAAAAGATTGTTTTATGATGAAAAAAATCGCCGATGAATACATCGTCATTCCGCGCGGCTCACAAGCGATTGAGTTTAATGCCTCCGTGGTATTTAATGAATCCGGTGCTTTCCTCTGGGGATTGCTTGGCGATTACACGGATGAAGCGGCTTTAGCCAAACAGCTGCAGGAAAAATATAATATTGATGCGGCTTTAGCAGAAAAAGACACCAGGGCTTTTCTGCAAAAGATGGATGATAACGGCTTAGTGGATACAATCGAGGAATAAGTATGGAACAAAAGCTTTCCCTTTTTGACATGCTCTCGCAAGCCAAAAAGAACCATGTGGATGAATCGAATATGGCGGAAATCATGGGCGATATTGTGACCCGCAAATCCAATCTCATGCGCCTGCCTCTCACCATTCAGCTGGAATTGTTGCCCTTATGTAATTTCCGCTGCAGCTTTTGTTATATTAGAAAAACCAAAGAGGAAGTGGAAAAAAGCGGGCAGCAAATTCTGCGCTTTGAGGATTGGAAGTATTATATTGACCATGCTTTTGATTTGGGTGTCGGTTCCGTAACGCTCACCGGCGGTGAATGTATGCTGCACCCGGATTTTAAAGAGATTTATGCCTATGCCTATGATAAAGGAATGGAGCTTTCGGTCATTTCCAACGCTTCGCTGATGGACGAGACGATTTTTAACTTGTTTTTACAAAAGCCGCCTTCCCGCATCTCCGTTACGCTGTACGGCATGAGTGAGGATACCTATGCGCGCACCTGCGGCAACGGCGCCGCTTTTGCCAAGGTGATGCAAAACATTGAAAAAATGTTGGCGCTCGGATTAAAGCTTTCCCTCAATTACACGGCGGGAAATGACAATTTCTGCGATATGGAGGCTGTGCTCGCCTATGCGCGAGAGCACAAAATTGCCGTATTCCCGACCAATGCGCTGATGAATGTCAGAAACTGTGATGAGGATGTGATTGCGCAACAAGTTGTCGATACCAAAAAATATAAGGATATTGAGCTCCGGCACATGGCGCTGATGCAAAACACATCGTTTGAAACCTTGAAGCACCGCTATTTAACCGAATATGCGCAACCCCTTGTGCATAACGACAGAGGCTTTACCTGCAGTGCCGGCAATTCCGCCATGTTTGTCAACTGGCAAGGCTTGTTGGTTCCCTGTGTGAATTTTAACACCTGCTTTGCCGACCCGCACGAAAGCGGCTTTGATGCTGCTTGGGAAAAAATCAAGGCTTGGGTGGATGCTTTGCCGGATTTGGAAGAGTGTGAGGGCTGTATTTTCTTTAATAAATGCCACCGCTGCCCGGCGATTCATTACGGAGATACCGGCGCCTTCGGAACGGTTTCCGAGAGACTTTGCTTTAAAAAGCTGTATCCGGAGCATGCGCAAAAGGCATTGGAAAACTATCAAAAATCGCTTGCCGATAATCAATGTAAATAATTTTATTTAAGGCAGATGTATGCATACTGAAAACCGTATTCCTATGGGAGACCGGCATGGCGCAAAGCAAGTGGAGCTGGTGTCGGACAGCACCGGTACCTACCTGTTTAAACCGCGCAATGCCCGTGTTGAAAAAGCTTTTGAGGCCTTCCTTTTAACCTTGGAAAAGGAAGGTTTTGCTTTTGTGCCCGCATGCGAGCATGTTTTGGAAGAAACGCCCGAAGGCTATAAGGCGCGCTATGAAGCGCCCCTGCACGCCGAAACGCAGGCGGATGTGCAGCTGTATTTTAAAAAATGCGGCGCACTCCTTTTCATCGCTTACCTGCTCGGCGCGACAGATTTGCACTTTGAAAACATTATCGCCTCCCGCGACACCCCGATACTCATTGACTGTGAAACACTGATTTCGGGACAAACCGCTTCATCCGAGGGCAGGCTGCGCAACTTAGCCGACACGGTTATGGCTTCCCATCTGCTGCCGTACTGGAAACGAATTAACAAAAAAACGATGCTCGTTTCCGGCCTTATGAGCGATATGCCGACGGCTTCCAATGAGCTTGTTTTTGAAAACAAGCGCTGTAAAATCTATGATTATGAAGAGGTGCTGCTCGAAGGCTTCCGTGCCGCTTACCGTTTTGCGCTGGCACATACCGATACCGTGCGTGCGGCATTGCGCCATTTTGAGGGCTGCTCCTTCAGAATGATTTTGCGCCCGAGTGCAGCGTATGATACGATTGCACACATTTGTGCAAAAATGGCACCCGACAAAGCGAAGCAGAGCGCCTATGAAATGCTCTCTGTCGGCTATAAACACGACATACGTCCCGACCGCCTGCAGCAAATGCAAGCGGTTTTAGAAGCGGAGATACAAGCGGTTTTAAGCGATAATATTCCTTTATTTTCCGTGAAATATAAAAGCACCGACTTGTATGAGGGCGAACAGGCGCTTGCGGCGGATTTTCTCGCTGTATCGCCCGCACAAACGATAAAAATGAAACTTGCGCGATTATCTTTACAGGATATGTGCGCGCAAACCAAAATCATTTCACAATCCCTTGCGGCGGTGCGCCCCTTGGCGCAGCCGGTCTACCCCTCTTTCGGGGAGGACACGGCAATACACACCTGCTTTCGCTTATTAGAGGACGGTTATATCCGCGCACTTTCCGCCGGCTGGATGAAGCTGGAAAAAGAGGATGAAAGCGAACTTCTGTATTTGGAAAACGCCGGTTTCGGCTTATATAGCGGCACTGCCGGCATCCTTTGTGCCTATGCCGCCATGTATCACCGCACCGGACAAAAAGAATACGGTGCCGCGCTCGAAGCGCACTATGCGCCGCTGCATGAAGCTTTAGAAGCAGTGCAAAGCATTCCCATGGATGCCGCCTCTCTTTCGCTGCAAAGCGGTATGGGCGGTATACTGCTTGCGCTGCTGCATATTCATACCCTCACCGAGCAGAGCATTTTTTATAAAGATTGCCTGAAGCTCTTTGAAAAAATCGACTTTAACGCTCCTAAGGAATTAGGAGATTTACTGTGCGGCTGTGCCGGCATTGCGCTTGCCCTGCCGCAACTGCATACACCAAAAACCGCCGCATGTGCGCAAGCGCTCTTGCGCGCAGCGGAAACTGCCCTGCCGCAGCTTACCGGTGCCGCACACGGTGCCGCCGGCATTGCCTTGGCGATAGCCGCTGCACAAAAGGCGGCAAATACCGCAGCATATGATGATTCCATCATCCGCCTGCTGCAATTTGAAAATCGGTACTACCACAACCACTCTCACAACTGGCAGGATTTACGCTATGCCGGTGAGCCTGTTTTTATGAACGGCTGGTGTGCGGGCGCTCCCGGCATTGCCATGACACGCCGGCACCTTGCCGCGCTCTCGGAAAACTCCGCCATTCGCCGCATCTGTGAGCAGGATATTGCCCGCGCCGCCGAAAACCTTAGCGGTGAGCACATTCTCGGCAAAGACAGCCTGTGCTGCGGCAATGCGGCGCGCTTAATGGCGCTCTCGCAGCTCGGCATGCAAAATGAGCGCATTCATGAGCACCTGCAGGATGCACTTTTGCACGGCACACTACAGTTATTTCACTACCAAAACACCTGTGATAGAAATTATGGTTTGATGCAGGGAATCGCCGGTATCGGCTATGCACTTGCCATGTATCAAGATGACCGCAGCGGAGGGATGCTTTGTTGAATGAAAAAGAAACGCTCTCACTGTCCATGAGAGAGCTGATGCCCTTTGTGGAAGAAGAGCTTGCCGCCGGCAAAGAGGCGGTGCTCACGGTAAAGGGCTACAGCATGGACCCGTTTTTGGTCCACAATCGGGACAAGGTATATCTCACCGCCTTAAACGGCACACCGCTGCGCAAGGGCGATGTGGTTATGTTTTGTCGGGAGGATGGCTCTTATGCCATGCACCGCATTTATAAAATCCGAGCGGATGGCAGCATGGATATTGTGGGCGACAGCCAGTATATCTGTGATGCGGGTGTCACGCTTTCGATGATAAAGGCGTATGTGCCTAAGGTGATACGAAAAGGAAAAACCATCAGCTGTGAAAAAGGCTTGTGGCGCTTTTGGATGGTGCGCTATATGAACCTGCGCATGCGCTGCCCGCGTTTGGCAAAGCATTTTATGAGATTTTGCGGAAGGCTTCACCGCCTTATGCATCATTAAAGGATATTTTATGAGTAAAAAGACATTATCATTAAAGGCTTTCAAAATCGAGAGGAAAGTGTCCGCTTAACAAAGTGGATGCTTAAAACCGTGAAGCCGTATATGCGCTTTATTGTGTATACCTTTCTCATCAGCGTGGTATCCATGCTCATTTCCTATGCGAGCACCATTGTCGGAAAATATGTGGTGGATGATGCGACAAACGGTATTATTAATTTGCGCAATATGGCATGGATGTGCGGCACCATGCTCGTTTCCATTTTAATCAGTGTGTTCAGCTCCATTATCAGCTCTTACATCAGTGAAAAATTCTCCTTTTCTTTAAGAAAGAAGTTTTTTAATGATATACAGCGCTCCGTGTGGCTGGATATTTCCAAAATGCACAGCGGCGATTTGGTCACCCGACTCACCTCCGATATCGGCTCCATATCGGATGGATTGATTACCATTATTCCGCAAACAATATTAATCTGTACCCAACTGCTTATCGCCTTTTTCATTTTATTTTATTATGACAAAAAGATTGCTCTGTTTGCGCTCATTCTCGGTCCCGTCGGTGCGCTTTGCCTGGTGATTTTCCGCGAAAGATACAAAAAGTATCAAGCAAAGCTGCGCAAATCAGAATCCGAATACCGCTCTTTTATGCAAGAGAATCTTTCCAATCTGACCGTGATAAAGGCATTCGGGCGGGAAGATGCCAATGATGCGCAAATGGAAGCATTCCGCAAAAAGCGCCTGGGCTTAGTGTTTAAAAACGCCCGCTTGAGCGCTGCAATGAGCGCCATCATGCGCTTGGTGTACTCCATCGGCTATGTGGTTGCCTTTTGCTGGGGCTCTTACCGCATCTCCACCGGTGATATTACTTACGGAACACTGACCATCTTTATTACCCTTGTCGCACAGGTGCAGGGCTCTATCAGCTCCTTGGCAAGCATTGTGCCGCAGTATTACAGCATGCTCGTTTCCGCAAAGAGAATCACCTCTGTGATTGACTTGCCGAAAGAAGAATATATCGGCGCCACTACCATGCCGCAGGCAGTCGGCTTGGAGGTAGAGGATGTCAGCTTTGCCTATGATACCGCGATTATCCTAAAGCATTTAAATTTACAGGTAAACGCCGGCGAGAAAATTGCCGTTATCGGACCTTCGGGAGCGGGAAAAACCACCCTGGTGCGCCTGCTGCTCGCACTCACAAAGCCAACACGCGGCAGTATGCACTATGTGTTTGAAAATGCACAAAAAGAAACTATATATCCGGATGCAAGAAGATACATTTCCTATGTGCCGCAGGGCAATACCCTCATCAGCGGCAGTATTGCGGACAATTTGCGCATCGGCTCTCCCGATGCCGATGAAGCCGAGATGCTGCATGCATTAAAGCTCGCTTCGGCAGACAGGTTTGTAAATGCACTGCCGCAGGGGCTTGAAACGATGTTAAGCGAAAAGTCCGGCGGTATTTCGGAAGGCCAGGCACAGCGCATTGCCATTGCAAGAGCGCTCATTGGCGAAAAGCCGGTGTTAATATTGGATGAAGCGACAAGTGCGCTCGATGAAAAAACAGAAACCGTGATACTCAAAAACATCACCGAAAACCTGCAAGATAAAACCTGCTTTATCATCACCCACCGCAAATCCATGCTGCAGTACTGCGACAGAGTATTGGAAATCGCGGAGGACGGTACCGCAGAAATACGCCCGATTTAAAAGTAAATAAAGAATTGCATAACGAAACCGCCCCGTGAAAACAGGGCGGTTTCGTGCTAATGACGGTGACAATTCGCGGCATGCGGGCAGCCGGCGCATTTGCAACCGCACGCGCCCACACCCGCTTTTTTGTCTTTTATCAGTTTGCGTATGATTAGGAACACGACAAGTGCCAAAATGAGTAAAACGAGTATCGTGATTCCATGCATTTGTAAAAATTGCAGCATAGTATCATCTCCCGAAAATTATTGACTTTTTACTGCCAAGTGATTTTGATTGTATTTATTCTTGCGCACCAACATGTAAAGAATACCGGCGAAAGCCGCGGCAGCGGCAATGATGCCGACAAGGTGGTTCACAATGTCTCCCGTAAACAGGCAGCCGAATTGGAATATAATGAGTGAAACGAGGTAAGCAAAGCCGCATTGGTAGCCGATGGCAAACCAAGTCCATTTGGCGCTGTTCATCTCTCTTTTAATTGCGCCGATTGCCGCAAAGCAGGGAGCACACAGCAGGTTAAATACAAGGTAGGAATAGCCTGCGAGCGCACCGTGCCCGCCGCTAAATGCATCGAAATCCGCCGCCAGCAGTTTCCAAATTTCATCGCCGTTCTCGGCAAGCTCTCCGCCGAAGTGGTAAAGTTGACCGAAGGTGCCGACTACGTTCTCTTTGGCAATTAAGCCCGTAACGGCGGCAACAGCGGTTTTCCAGTTGCCCCAGCCGAGCGGTTTGAACACCCATGCAAACACATTGCCGATGGTTGCCATAATGGAGTTTTCAACATCTTCAATCATACCAAAGTGACCGTCTTCCACTCCGAAGTTTAAGAAGAACCACACCACAATCGTGGAAAGCAAAATCACGGTGCCGGCTTTTTTGATAAACGACCATCCGCGCTCCCAGGTGGAGCGAAGCACCGTGCCGACCGTCGGCAGGTGGTAGGCGGGCAGTTCCATCACAAACGGTGCCGGATCACCCGCAAAGCGCTTTGTTTTCTTGAGCATAATGCCCGAAATAATAATCGCAGCCACACCTACAAAATACGCGGAAGCGGCAATCAAACCTGAACCGCCGAAGAGTGCGCCGGCAATTAAGCCGATTATCGGAAGTTTTGCCGAACACGGCACAAAGGTGGTTGTCATAATCGTCATGCGGCGGTCGCGCTCGTTTTCAATGGTGCGCGAAGCCATCACGCCGGGAATGCCGCAACCCGAGCCGATAAGCATCGGGATAAAGGATTTACCCGAAAGACCGAAGTGTCGGAAGATTCTGTCCATCACAAACGCAACGCGCGCCATATAGCCGCAGCCTTCCAGGAAGGACAGCATTAAAAACAACACTAAGATTTGCGGCACGAAGCCGAGCACGGCACCCACACCGCCGATAATACCATCGTTAATCAGCCCGAAGAGCCAATCCGGCACTTTGCCCTCAAGCAAAGCGCTCATGGCATTTGGTATCCATTCGCCGAAAAGCACATCATTAACCCAATCCGTTGCGCCAAGGCCCACTGTTTTCATTGCAATATAATAAACAAGGAACATCACGCCGAAGAATATCGGCAATCCCCAAATGCGGCTTGTGACAATCTTGTCAATTTTATCCGAAGTGGAAAGTTTGCCTTGATTCGCTTTTTTATAGCAAGATTTGATAATGGAGCCTATGTAAATGTAACGTTCGTTGGTAATAACGGACTCGGCATCATCATCCAATTCTTCTTCCGCCGCTTTGATGTCTTCGGCAATGTGGTCGAGTTCGGATTGACCGACACTAAGCTTTTCAATCACCTTTTCATCGCTTTCAAAAAGCTTGATGGCATACCACCGTTGTTGCTGCTTGGGCATATCATGAAGAAGCCTTTCCTCAATGTGCGCAAGCGCATGCTCCACAACGCCGCTAAATGCGTGCTGCGGTGTGCTCGCGCCGCTTTGGGCCGCCTGTATTGCCGCCTGCGCCGCTTCCTCCACACCGCTTCCCTTGAGCGCCGATATCTCAACAACGGGGCAGGCAAGGCGGCGTGAAAGCTCCTTTGTATCAATCTTATCGCCGTTTTTGCGCACAACATCCATCATGTTGACAGCTATGACAACAGGGATGCCGAGCTCGACAAGCTGTGTGGTTAAATATAAGTTTCTTTCAAGATTCGTGCCGTCCACAATATTAATAATCGCATCGGGCTTTTCATCCATTAAATAATCTCTGGCAACGACCTCCTCTATCGTATACGGTGAGAGCGAGTAAATTCCGGGCAGGTCGGTGATGGTGACATCACCGTGTTTTTTTAATTTACCCTCTTTCTTCTCTACCGTTACGCCGGGCCAGTTGCCCACATATTGGTTGGCTCCCGTAAGTGCATTAAACAGTGTTGTTTTACCGCTGTTCGGGTTGCCGGCAAGTGCAATTTTTATACTCATAGTTTTTCCCTTTCTTCAGTTAGCCTGTGCTAACCTTTTTGCCAAAAAAATTATTCCACTTCAATAAGTGCGGCATCTTCCTTGCGGATAGACAGCTCGTATCCTCTGAGCGTGATTTCCACCGGGTCTCCGAGCGGTGCCACCTTGCGCACATAAATCTCCACGCCTTTTGTGATGCCCATATCCATGATTCTGCGCTTGAGCGCGCCTTCACCGTGGATACGCTTAACCGTGCAGCTTTCGCCGATTTTTACTTCTTTAAGTGTCATATGGTATCTCCTCCTCTATACATAAATCTTCATTGCCATTTCTTTGCTGATAGCAATGCGCGATTCTTTTACTTTTACAATAATATTACCGTTTTGCTCCGCAATCACCGTAACGCTGTCGCCCGCGATGAAGCCGAGGTTTTCAAGGTGTTTTTTTACAGCGGGTTTGCCGCTTATGCGCCGGATGATGCCTTCATTGCCTGCGCCGAGAACGCTCAGCGGTATCATAGCTGTCCCTCCTTTTGGTTAGCAAGCGCTAACCCTTGTGCCAAAAATATATGTTAGCTCCTGCTAACCAATTACATTATAGTTAGCCTTCGCTAACTTGTCAAGCACTTTTTGCTTCTCTTGCAAAAAACACGGGTATATGGTAAGATAATTTTAGTTATATTTCTCTTTATGTTTCGGGTATTTGCCCGATTTTCATTCACACAAAAAAGCATCCCACCGAAAAGGAGCGATACGATGGATAACAGAGAATCCGGCGAAATGTATCTTGAATCAATTTATATCCTTGCACAAAAGAATGCGTGTGTGCGCAAAATCGATATCAGTAAACAGCTCGGCTTTGCCAAGCCTTCCGTAACCCGCGGTATCGGGCTGCTTGAAAAAAGCGGCCTTGTGCAGGTGGAAGAAGGCGGCAATGTGCGCCTAACCGAAGAGGGCGAAAAGCAAGCTGCGCGCATTTATGAGCGCCATACGGTTTTAACAAAAATGTTTACAAATCTCGGTGTTGATGAAAAAACCGCTGCCGCAGATGCTTGCAGAGTTGAGCACTATATCAGCGATACCACATTTCGTGCCATTAAAAACCATTTGCGGCAATATGGCTCTTAAGTTAACCGGCGCTGCACGCCGTGTGTGCGGTGCGGAAAGGAACGCGCGTGTTTATTTGTCCTGTTTGCGGTGAAACGCTCATACAAAGCGAAAAGAGTTTTGTGTGCCGAAATCGGCATTTGTTTGACAAGGCAAAAAAAGGCTATGTTAACCTGCTTTTAGGGCATGACGGCTCGCAGCACGGCGACACGAAAGACATGGCGCTTGCGCGCTTCGAGGTCATGCAAAGCGGTATCTATGCACCGCTCAAGGATTGTGCCGTGCGCACACTCAAAAAGCATCTGCACCATCCCGCCGTGATTGCCGATTGCGGCTGCGGTGAATGTTACTATACCGCAGCGGTGCAAAGCGCATTCCCGCAAGCACAGGTGCTCGCCACGGATATTTCCAAAGCCGCTTTGGAAGTGGCAAATCGGCGAGACAAGCGCATCTTGCGCGCTGTCGCAAGCACCTATCATTTACCGCTTGCCGATGCTTCGTGTGATGCGGCGCTGAATATCTTTTCTCCGTTTGCGGCGGCAGAATATGCCCGCATTTTAAAACCGGGCGGATATTTGCTCATGGTCATTCCGCTCGAAAACCATTTGTGGGAATTAAAGCAGGTCGTGTATGACAAGCCTTATCGGAATGAGCCGAAGGATACGGCGCTGCCCGGCTACCGCCTTTGTGAAGAGAGTGAGTGCACATATTACAAAACACTTAGCGGCGCACGGTGTATGGCAGTGTTTGATATGACACCGTACCGCATCAAAACCGCACCGGAGGACAGGCAGAAATTAGAGCACATTCACGCGCTGGAGCTGACTTTTTCCTTTAAAGTTTTACTGTACCGAAAGGAGTACTGAAATGGATTATAAATCAATGAGCGTATACCAAATCTGGCCGCGCAGCTTTTGCGACGGTAATGGAGACGGTATCGGTGATTTGGAAGGCATTTATTCCAAGCTGGAATACATTGCAAGCCTCGGTGTGGACTGTATTTGGTTTAGTCCGCTGTATCCGAGTCCGAATGCCGATTTCGGCTATGATATCGCCGATTACAAAAACATTCATGAGGACTACGGCACCCTTGCACAGTTTAAAAAAGTACTCGATAAGGCGCATGCATTGGGCTTAAAAGTCATTATGGATTTGGTGGTAAACCATTCCTCGGATGAAAACCGCTGGTTTACACAAGGCATTGACCCGAACAGCAAATATCACGATTATTACTTTTGGCGTGAGGGCAGGGGTAAAAACGGAAAGCGCCCGCCCAACAACTGGAAATCTTTAATGGAAGGCGGCGCCTGGGAGCGCAACGAGAAAACCGGGCAATACTATTTGCATGTTTTCTCCAAAAAACAACCCGACCTCAATATGGACAATCCGTGTGTGCGCGCCGAGGTCAAGGATATTATGCGCTTTTGGCTCAACATGGGCGTTGATGGTTTCCGTGAGGATGTCATTACGCTTATCTCCAAAAAAGAGGGCTTGCCCAACGGCTTTCCGCTGCCTGCCGCCACCGGCATGGAGCATTATTTCAACGGCCCTCATGTTAAAGAGTATTTAAAAGAATTTCGCGATGAGGTGCTTTCACATTATGATTGCTTTGTCGTGGGTGAAGCGCCGATGATGAAGCCGAAAACCGCCTTGGAATACATCAACGAAAAAGACAAAACGCTGGATTTAATGTTCCATTTTCAGCACATGGAAGCAGACTGCTTCTTAATGGACTTCCTGCACACAAAATTTAACTTAAAGAAAATGAAAAAAGCCTTTTCCGCTTGGCAAACAAAGTTAGACGGTAAGGCATGGAATGCTTTATATATTGAAAATCACGACCATCCGCGCATTGTCAACCGCTACGGCTCGGTCAAATACAGAGAGCAGAGCGCAAAGATGCTCGCAAGCATGTACATGCTGCAAAAGGGCACGCCCTTTATCTATCAGGGGCAGGAAATCGGCATGACAAATATCGATTTGGATGCGGACAAGTTCATCGATGTATTTGCCAAAAACAACTCCGCGGTATTCAAAAAACTGCATTTTTCGCAAAAGTGGATTGATAAAATGATAAAGCTTTCCTGCCGCGATAATGCGCGCACCCCCATGCAGTGGGATGATAGCGCCAATGCCGGCTTTACCACCGGCACACCGTGGTTTTATGTGAACCCGAACTATACGCAAATCAATGTGGCGGCACAGGAAAACGACCCCGATTCCATCTTGAATTTCTACCGCCGCCTGCTCGCTTTTCGCAAGGAGAATGAAGTCATCCGTGACGGAACATATAAAGAGTATTGCAAAAAGAGTAAGGATATTTATGCTTATGAACGCGTGCTCGGCAAAACAAGGCTGTTGACTGTCAATTCCTTCACCGCCAAGGGCGTGCGCTTTGAAGCACCGAAGGGCTATGATTTGGAAGAAGGCGAGCTCGTATTCCAAAACTATGCGAAAACCCCGATTGTGAACAACGGTTTTATGCTGCGGCCGTATGAAACAAGAACATACTTATTTAATGCATAAGTCATAAGGCAGTGAGCGGTGCGCCAAGGCGCACCGCTCAGAGTGTCGACAAAGTGGCTAAAACCGCACGACTATCATTATTATGAGTCAATACATATAAAAATCATAATGATTAATACTTATCATCTCATTGTAATTCGAGGAAATAAAAGAAGGTGTAAAATCGGCATATTTTCGCCGATTTTGTGCTTTTTCCAGCCTCTGCTTGCAGTACCTTTGTACAGCTCAGCGCAGAGGCTGAAAAATTTTACCTCACTTTTTCGACCTCTGCCGGCTTGTAGACAAATGACTTTGTCTACAAGCTGAGCGGTGCGCCTTGGTGCACCGCTTTTTTTTGAATGCTTCGCACCGCAATTATTCAATATTCATTATTCATTTTTCATTGTGAGCGAAGCGACCTTTCCCCATTCCGGCATGGATTGCAGTGTGATTTTCTCGCCGCTTACCGGCTGTGTAAAGCGAACCTCGCCGCAATGCAGGCACTGGTGGTCTATGTGCTCGTTTACTTTCCCGTACATCGTATCACCGACAAGCGGGTGCCCGATAGCGGCAAAATGCACCCTGATTTGGTGTGTTCTGCCGGTTTCCAGCCTGATTTTTAAAAGGGTTTCACAAGCGCGCTGCTCCATTACCTCATAATGTGTGACAGCGCGCACACCGTTTTCCCCAACACGGCGCAATATCTTGCGCGCATCTACACGCTCTATGGGTAAATCAATCGTGCCGCCGGTTTCAATCGTGCCTTCAGCGAGTGCATAATAGGTTTTTTGCACACTCTTTGCGAGCCTGTCTGCCGCCAAGCGGTTGAGCGCAATGACCACCAAACCCGTGGTGTCTCTGTCTAAGCGGTTAATGATTCGAAAAGTGCAGCTTTTTCCCTGCTGCTGTAAATAATATGCCACGGCATTGGCAAGCGTATCACCCTGATGATTGCGCGTAGGGTGGCAGACACAAAATGCCTCTTTGTCCGCAACGAGCACATCCTCATCCTCATATACCACCTTTAGCGGTAATGCCACAGGCTCAATGGTGCTCTCCCCACAGGGAATGTGCACGCACAAATCATCGCCGGGACAAAACATGTCCACGGTTTTTGCATGCACTCCGTTGAGCAAAATGCCGCGCTCGGCTTTGCGCAGGGCAGTGATTAAGCGCGCGGAATAGCCCTCTTTTCCTTTAAGAAAAGAAAGAATGTCCATTGGCTTATCGGTTGTGTAATGTATCACGCGCTCCATCGCTTTGCCGCCCTTTGCTTTTTATTAACAGTATTATACCACAAAATTATACCATAAAAATAAGCCGGCTCAAGCTTTTTTGTTGAACCGGCTCAAACGCTTTGAAAATCTGATGATTAATAATTGGCGGCATTCACTTCAAAATATGCCTGCGGGTGTGCGCAAACCGGACAAATTTCCGGTGCCTTGGTGCCCACCACAATGTGACCGCAGTTGCGGCACTCCCAAATTTTCACTTCGCTCTTTTCAAATACCTGTTGCATTTCCATATTTTCAAGCAATTTTCTGTAGCGCTCTTCGTGGTGCTTTTCAATTGCCGCCACGCCGCGGAACTTTTGCGCGAGCTCGATAAAGCCTTCTTCCTCGGCTGTTTTGGCAAATTCCTCATACATATCGGTCCACTCATAGTTTTCGCCTTCGGCTGCCGCCTTTAAGTTTTCGGCAGTATCTCCAATGCCTTCTAACTCCTTAAACCACATCTTTGCATGCTCTTTTTCATTGTCCGCTGTTTTTAAAAACAGTGCGCTGATTTGCTCAAAGCCCTCTTTCTTTGCCTTCGAAGCAAAGTAGGTGTACTTATTTCTCGCTTGGGATTCGCCGGCAAAAGCCGCCAATAAGTTTTGTTCTGTTTTTGTGCCTGCATATTTATTTGCCATAGTTTTTTCCTCCTTTAATATATATATTTATTGTAAAGCATTTGCAGGGCAAATGCAAGAAAAGTCCACACTTCGTGCGGACTTTTCACAAATTTTTCTATAGCCTTGCGGCTGTTTTCGCCTTATTTCTTCACACTCTCGATAATGCCTTCGGCAAGACCTGCTGCGCCTTGAATCTCGGAGGGAATAATAATCTTCGTTGCCTGACCATCTGCCGCTTTGGCAAACGCCTCAAGCGCTTTGATGCGAATAACGGCATCATTGGCATTTGCTTCATTTAATAATTTAATCGCATCTGCCTGTGCGGATTGCACCTTCGTAATCGCTTCCGCCTCACCCTCTGCTTCGCGGATTTTTGCTTCTTTCACCGCTTCCGCTTTGAGGATAGCCGATTGCTTTTCCGCTTCCGCTTCAAGAATCTTGGACTCTTTATGTCCCTCTGCCACCAAAATGCGGGATTGCTTTTCACCCTCGGCGCGCAAAATTGCTTCTCTTCTCTCGCGCTCCGCTTTCATTTGCTTCTCCATGGCATCTTGAATCTCACGCGGCGGAATGATGTTTTTGAGCTCCACTCTGTTCACCTTAATGCCCCACGGATCGGTCGCTTCATCCAAAATCACTCTGATTTTGGCATTAATGGTATCTCTGGAGGTGAGGGTGGAATCGAGCTCCAGCTCACCGATAATGTTACGCAGTGTCGTCGCCGACAGGTTTTCAATGGCGCTGAGCGGGCTTTCCACACCATAGCAGTAAAGCTTCGGGTCGGTAATTTGGAAAAACACCACCGTGTCAATCTGCATGGTAACATTATCCTTGGTAATCACCGGCTGCGGGCGAAAATCGACCACCTGCTCTTTTAAGGAAACACGCTTTGCAATTCTGTCTACAAACGGGATTTTTAAGTGCAAACCGGTCTGCCAGGTTGAATGATAGGTGCCAAGCCTTTCAATGACATATGCCTTGGATTGCGGCACCACTTTAATGTTGGCAAAAATAAGCCCTGCCAGTGCTAAAACAATTAATCCGATAACAATCATCATGGGATTCATCTCTTTTCTCCTTTACTTATGAACAATTAATTTAACGCCTTCTATTTTTTCCACCGTGACGCGCTCCCCGCACTCAATCACGCTTTCATCCGCCGTGCGGGCAGTCCATACACTGCCCTTGACTTTTACCTGTCCCGTTTCGGCGGTGTTGTCAATTTTTTGCGTTACGAGTGCCTGCGCGCCGATACATCGGTCGGCATTGGTGGCTTGAATTTTCGGTTGAATGTATTTCTTAACAAGCGGTCTGGTCGCAACCAGTGTAATCACAGAGACAAGTACAAATATTACTGCTTGTGTGATGAAATTTGCGCCGCATAGCGCCGCAATCAGCGCCCCTACCGCTCCAATGAGAAACCAAACCGACACCAGCTGTATGGTGATGCCTTCGAGCACGGCAAATATCACAATCGCTGCCGCCCACAGAATATATACGCCTGTATTTCCCATTTTTTCACCTCCTCTAACGCCTCTCTTTATTAGGCTGGGATGATTATATCACAAGTTCGCTTGACTGTCAATAGTTTTCTTTTGACTTTTTTCTGGCAGTAAAAAAGCTGTCTCAACAAGAATATTGAGACAGCCTCTTCATTATTTTTTTCTTTTCAATTATGCCTGATAAGCAATTGTCTTAACAGATGTCCCGTAATTGTCCTCTTGCAGGATAATTGCAACATCCTCCACGGAAATTATCCAGTCATCATTCAAATCCATTTCCGACACAAAGCCCTCAGACCCATAGTTGCTGCCGTAAACACCGCTTGCAAGGAGTTGGGAAACATCGGCAATATCGATGAGTCCGTCGCCGTTTACATCGCCCACGGCGGCGCGCAGCTTGCGCAAAGAGGCTTCACTGCTCAAGCGCAAATCCAAGGTCTCATTGGCTTTGACCGCCAAACCGGTAACGGTATCGCCCAGCACGCCGGCGCCGCCCAATTTGATTTGGTACTCACCGGGTTCGAGGGAGTCAAAGCGGAACATTTCGCCGCCCCAAGCGCTACACTGCTGTATCAGTGTGCTGCCTTTAAAGAGCATAAGTGTAACTTTTCTATACTCTGTTGCTTCATCCAAAACACCGATCACCGTTCCCGTGTTCGGCGCAAAATGGCTGTCGCTCTCCGTGCTCAAGGCACCGCAATGCGCGCAGGTGTAGTAATAGCTTAAGCCTTCCGCACTGCCTTCCGGTGTGCGCATGGTCTGCTCATTTGCAATCATCAGCGAAAAGTCATGCCCGAGCGCACTCACATAATCGGTACGATACGCCATGCTGCCGTCCGGACTTGTATGAAGGGTGTAACCCCACTGCGTACAAGTCGGTGCGATCGTGCTCACCGTAAAGGTTTGGTTGATTTGTACCGGTATTTTTATCTCAATACCCGCATATTCCATATACAGGATATTGTCTCCGCCGGGCGTCCACGGGCGCATATTCTGTGTGGTATACACATTAACGTCATTAATATCAATCTCTCTGCCGTCGGCGGATTTGAGGGTTTTGTTTTGCGCATCAAACACATACTTCACCGCTTCATCATCGGTATAGGTGACAACCAGCGCATCTCCGGTATACAAAGGCAAATCATAAATATACAATTGCTCTTGCGCAATATATCTGCCGCCGGTGCCTTCCTCCAGCACAATCGGCTTTGCCGGCACAAGCGCAATCGCTTTGACCGTGTTTTTCACAATTTTTACATAGCCTGTTGTCTGTACGCCGTTGTACTCAATGGTATAGGCGTTGTGATCGCCAAGGCTCCAGTGCGTGCTGTATTGATCGCTGTCGAATTGCACTTCATTGACATCAATTCTATCGCCGCTCGTATTTTCAAAGTAGCGTCTGCCGTCAGCATCTTCCGTCATGATGTACGCGCAAGCCGCATCGTTTTGGTCATACAGCGTCAGCACATCGCCCGGGCGCTTATCGGGCAAATCGTAGCAATAGAAACCGCCGCCTGCCATGTAGCCGTTGCTGTTTTCAAAGTAAATCGGTGCCTTCACAGGCGTGTAGGCAATCGCTTTCACCGGATTTTGGATAATCTCCACATTAATCGCATTGGATGCCACGCCATAGTAGCGAACGCAATAGGTATTATTCTGCCCTCCGGTTTCCCAAGGGCTGTCATTAACACGCTCAAAATAGATTTGCTCGTCAAGCGCTTCATTACCGGCTTCATCCGCAAAGGCATATCTGTACTCGCCTTCTATATACCGGTAGGTGTAAACCGTTACCGTATCATCCGGTGCGGTCACCTTCAGCTTGTCGCCAACTTCAAAACCGGGAGTATTGTAGTAGTAATATTCTTCGCCCTGTGCATCGGTAGCCCGGTATCCGTGTGTGTACTCGATATAACACGGCTGTTTTGCGGGAATAAATTCCACCGCTTTAACGGGGTTTTGCACAACCAAGGTCTCCATGGCACAGGTTTGCCCCAAATAAGACAAATAGCAATCATTTGTGCCTAAGCTCCACGGTGAGTCATATTGTGTATCATATATTTCAAAGTCATTATAATCAATGTTTTCCTCGCCGCAGGTAAAGACAAGACCGTCCCAAGTCCACTGAGCGGTAAATACCTTTTGCGTATCATCCGGATAAATCAAGGTAAGCATATCGCCCTGTTGGATATGCGGATAATAATAGTGAAAATAGGGATTGCCGTTTACATCGGTTCGCCACTCACCATCTGTCTCAAAATACACGCTTCTCGCACCGGCAGGTGTATACATCATTTCCTTGAGCGGGCTCTCGCAAATACTGACACTTGCTGTCGCCTGCTTGCCGGCATATTCAATATAGTATAAATTATTTTTTCCGACCTCGTAGGGTTCCTTCCACTGGCGGTCAAAGAAGTACAGTTCCTCTTGCTCTATCACGGAACCGTCCTGCGCGGTAAAGCGGAAGCACCAATCGTCATCATCCCAATGTGCGGTATACTCGCTCACTGTATCCTGCGCATCGATAACTCTTAAAATATCGCCCTCTTGTATCTGGTGGTAAGTGTAGCGGTAATAAGGCATACCTTGGCTGTCTTCATCCCATTCGCCGCCTTGCTGATAGTAGCACACCCGCTCGATTGCCTGAATGTACTCAATTGCCTTAATATTGCTTTGAATAATGGAAACCGCAATCGGGTTGCTTTTTACTTCATAGAAGCTGACATAGTATACATTATCCTCCGCGCCCGTGCTCCAGCGCCCTTGGCGCGTGAGATAGATATTCTCTTCCTCCCCAAGGCGGTTCCCGGCACTGTCAAAAAATCCCCAATCAGAGCTTTGCGCATCCTTGCTATAGGTATAGGCAACCGTTTCGCCGCTCTCGGTGTAGGTTACGGTGAGCACATCACCCTCTTTAAAGCCGGGAATGGGGTAATCATACCACTGCGTACCGTCCGGGTCGGTTTTCCACTCGCCGCCGGAGTTTTCATAAATCACCGGCGGATTTGCCGGAGTGAAGCGAATGGCACTGACCGGATTTTCTTTCACCGTTACCGGTACTGCCGCCCGCTTGCCGGCATACTCAATATAATAATAGTTTTCACTGCCCAAAGTGAAATGGTGCTCATACTGTTCGCTCACGCAACCGACATCTCTGCCGTGAATCACCTCACCGCCGGAGCTGACAAATTCTCTCTCGCTCGTATCCGAATTCCACTTGGAAACATAGTCCGTGCTCTCGCCGTTTGCATCGGTCACGGTGAGAATATCACCATCGCCGATACGCATGATACCGTTGTAATAGTAGTAGGGCGTGCCCTCACTGTCGGTATCCCAAAAGCCATCGGTATTCAAATATGCCACAATCGGTTTTTTCGGCGTGTAGGAAAGGGAAACAACCGAATTTGCAACAATGCTCACCGGTACCGCACAGGTAAACCCGCTGTACCGGATATAGTAGCAATTATCATCGCCGAGGGTAAACGGTGTGCGGTGCTGCTCATCAAAAGCCTCCACATCCTCTTGTGTGATAATTTCACCCTGTGTGTTGACAAATTCCAATGCGCTCTCATCCGCATTCGGGCGCGCCGTGTAGGTGATTTCCTCATCCTGAAGATTTGTCACAATCAAGCGATCCCCCGGCTCGCAAAACGGCACATTATAGTGATAATACTCTGTGCCGCTATCCGTTCTATCCGTGTACCCGTTTGTTTCAAAAAAGTACACCTTCTCGGTTTTCGGCTCATAGCGCAGCGCTTTTACAGGGTTTTGCACCACACTGACCGGCACCGCGCAGGTTCTGCCGCTGTATTTCACATAATAGTTGTTATTATCGCCAAGCGTAAAAGGTGTTTTGTACTGCTCATCGTAAAATTCCAGTTCATCCTGCTCAATGGTAAAGCCGCCGTCGCTTTCAAAGAACATCTTGCGATCAAAGCTGTTCCAGCGGGCGGTATAGACAGTTTCCTCATTGTCACTGTCTGTCACATACAAGCGGTCTCCCTCTTCAATGCGCAGCGGTTCATAGCGATAAAAGGCTTCTCCGTTATCCCCGGTTTCCCAGCTGCCGCCGCTTTCAAAAAAGCAGGTTTTCGCGCGCTTGGGGACATAGCGAATGGCACTCACAGGATTCGCTTCAATCACCACTTGAATCGGGTAAGTTTGCCCCGCATAGTGTACGGTGTACGCATTATCGTCACCGACGGTAAAGGGGTTCTCTGCCTGGTTATCCGTAAACTCTATGCCGACCGGACCGATATCAATTCGGTCGCTACCGTCTTCATCGCGAAAATAAAACTGCTGCTCTTGTTCGCTCCAAACGGCATCATAAAAATAATCCACTCCTTCTTTCCCGACGATTAGCATATCCCCTGCGCAGACATATTGCAGCGCATAGTGAAAGTAAGGTTGCCCCTGCCCGTCGGTTTTCCACTCACCGTCGGTTTCAAACCGATAGTGCCGTTGCTCACTTGGCATAAAAGTGATATTAGTTACCGGGTTTTTCACGATTTCTAAGCTCGCGGTTGCTTCTTCCCCTTCCAGTTCAATGGTATACTCGTGATGATTATCCTCGCCATCCATATAATACCATCTATCGCCGTCATCCTGAGCGGAAGTTATATGCAATTCATCGGTCGTAATAACATCGCCGTTTTCGGCGCGAAACTCCAGTTCACCCGTTTGCCCGTTGCGCACACAGGTGTAATCGGTATCATTGTTATCAAAAGCGGTAATGCGCACAATATCTCCCGGCATAAAGCGAATGTCGTAGATATATTCATCGGGATTATCTTCGTTATAGTGCCCACCCGTATGTTCTAAATATTTTGTTATTTTGGGTAAGAATTCAAAATATTTTATTTCGCGCGCAAATACCTGCAGCGGCAATACGCTGCATAGCAATACCACGCTTAAAACCAATGCCAATACTTTTTTCATCACGGTTCACTCCTCAATGTGAGTATTTCTTATATTTAAAGATTATCATTTTTATACTATGAAGTCAAGTAATTGACAGCGGCAGGCAGATTATTTATACTAAATAGGTAGTCTGCTTAAAAAGGAGAAAAGCATTTATGCCGCAAGCAAGCATTACGCTTTCCGAGCACTTTAACTATAAAAAACTGTTGCGCTTCACTGTTCCGAGTGTGGCGATGATGCTTTTCACCTCAATTTACTATATTGTAGACGGCTTTTTTATTTCCAACTTTGTCGGCGCCACACCCTTTGCCGCAGTCAACTTAATTATGCCCTTTGTTATGGTTTTTGACGCGGTCGGCTTTATGATTGGCGCCGGCGGCACAGCGCTCGTTTCCAAAACACTCGGCGAAGGCAACACAAAAAAAGCAAATGAAATCTTTTCACTGCTCATTTATCTCTTAATCGCAAGCGGCGTGGTATTAAGCATTGCCGCCATCATATTTATGGAGCCGATTGCCCGCCTGCTCGGTGCGGATGAGCAAATGCTGCCGCACAGTGTGCGCTACGGTAAAATTGTGATGCTGGGCTTAATGCCCTATTATCTCCAAAGCGCCTTTCAAAGCTTTTCGGTCAGCGCCGAGCGCCACAAAATGGGCTTATATATGACCCTTGCCGCAGGGGTGTGCAATATGGTGCTGGATGCCTTGTTTATCGGCGTATTCCGTCAGGGTGTTGAGGGTGCCGCTACCGCCACGGTGATCAGCCAATGTGTCGGCGGCTTCATTCCGCTCATATACTTTTTGGCACCCAACAAAAGCCTGTTACGCCTGGGAAAAACGCATTGGGACCCGCGCGCCGTCCTCAAAGCCTGCACCAACGGCGCTTCGGAATTTGTGACCAACATTTCCTTCCCGCTGGTGAATATGTTATATAACTTTCAGTTGATGAAATTAGCGGGCGAAAAAGGTGTTGCCGCCTTCGGGGTGCTGATGTATACGGCATTTATCTTTGTGGCGGTCTTTGTCGGCTACTCTATCGGCAGTGCACCGCTGTTCGGCTACAATCTCGGTGCCCAAAACCGAGATCAGTTGCACAATCTTTTCAAAAAAAGCATGGTTATTGTCGGCACGGCTTGCGTGGTACTGACAGCGCTTGCCGTTGGCGGCGCGCACCCGATATGCCGGCTGTATGTGGGCTACGATGCAGAGTTACTTGCCCTTTCGCAGCGCGCATATAGGATTTTCTCGGTTTCTCTGCTGTGCTGCGGCTTTAACATTTTCGCTTCCGCCTTCTTTACCGCGCTCGGTAACGGTCGCGTTTCCGCCGCCATTTCTTTTAGCCGCACGCTGCTGTTCCAAACGCTCGCCGTGCTCACCCTGCCGCTGCTTTTCGGGGTAGACGGTGTATGGTTTGCCAACGATGTGGCGGAAGTTGCGGCGCTCGCAGTAAGCATTTTCTTCTTAATTCAACAGCGCAAAAAATACGGCTATTAACAAATAAGGATTTGGCGAGGTGTTTAGATTAAAAAATTTACACTGATTTTGTCCAACTTTTCTACCCCTCCGAGCGCTGTAAACGCGCCCACCTCCCCTCATCAAGGGGAGGTACAAAGCGGTTGAGCCGCTTACAGCGGCTTTTTTTGAACATCCAATTCACTCTTACTCTTTGT
>JAFWGH010000074.1 GCA_017512465.1 Clostridia bacterium | reverse complement strand
TCATCAAGGAGTAGGGAACCTTTTTGACTTAACAAAGTGAGTAGATTTTTTCCGCTAACGCTGTTAATGTCGCTCAAAACGCTTGAAAGTTTAAAGCCGTGCGTTTGAAGAAACTTCTCGAGTCGATTCAAACAGCGGCTTTTCTCATTTACCGCGTTTTTGTAGGTTCTTGAAAACTCTCTCAAATCTCTTATGGCTCTTTCGGGAACAAAAGAAGCCTCGAGTAGACCGTGCTGCATTAGTGTAGCTATCCATTCGGCATCTTTGATGTCTGTTTTTCTGCCCGGAATGTTGCGCATATGGTGTGCATTGGCAACGATGATATTTTCATAGTAGGGAGAATACTCCTCGATTGTCTCATAGACAGGTCGCCAATACACACCGGTGCTTTCCATTGCAATATGATAACAGTCGTTGTCATAAAGCCAGTTGACAAACTCAATCAATTCGTTTTGGAAAGTCGAAAACTGCTTTCTGATAAAAACAGGTTCTTTAACGCCTTTGATGATGCATGCTTCAATCATATTTTTGTGCACATCAACACCGCAACAGCACTCTAAAATCGGTTGCATAATCACACTCCTAAAAATATATTTTCAGGGAAAACTACCCGAAAAAAGAAGTTTAGCGTACGCTGTCAAGCAGCAGTTCTGTGTGCTCAAAGATAGTTTTGGTCATGTTCTAAAGGCGTGATTGAATCGACAAACCGTCCCTCGACCTTTCCTGCAAACAAATTATATCAGGTTTTCATTCGTTGTGTGTGATAAATTAAAAATCATGCGGTGTTCTTATACATCGTTTTTTCTTTCCCCTATTGCGTCGAAATTCTGAAATCGGTGTATGGGGACGGTTCTTATACATCGTTTTTTTCTTTCCCCTATTGTGTCGAAATTCTGAAATATGCACAATAAGCGAACACTGTCCATTAGACAATATTTCCGCTTTACGCAAAAAAATGCAGCTTTGCAGACTAATATTATTTGCCTGCAAAGCTGCATTTTCCCACTGAGTCCAAGTGATTGTTAAAGACTCTTAAGTATCAGGATTGTCTTATGCTTCATTTTTTGTAAATAATTCTTTCCACTCTTCCACGGGCAAGACCGCTGACTTGCGAAATCTGCCGTATGCTTAATCCGGCTTTTCTTAATTGTATAATAATCTGTTTTCTATCCTGTTTAGTTTGCTCTTGAATTTCTTCTTTCGATTTGCAACCGCTTATACTCTCAAACAATAGCTGTGCTTTATTATCATTCATTTTGGTGTCTGATTCTTCTATATCTAAACAAACTGATGTTTCTTGCTTTTTGTGCATATCTCTGTATTGATTTAAACTTATCATACTGAGTGTATAATCCTTATCAATTAATATTGAGTCAATAAAATATAATTTGTAACTACTATAAGGATATTCGCCACACTCTTTGACCAAATTTGCTTTAACAGGATTTTGATGAATATAACGTAATACTGTTAAAAAATATTCATCACTTTCAACCGGTTCACTACGAAATCTATCTTGAAATAAATGCCCGACTCTTTCATATTTCATATTATACCAATACACAAATTTGCAACCGATTCTTTTCATTATTGTGGAAATTCCTTCACCGTTTTCTCGAATCAATAAATGAATATGATTATCCATTAAACAGTAAGCATACAAAGAAAAACCGCTCTTTTTCTTGCACTCTTTTAATACTCCGAGAAATGTTTTGTAGTCTTCATCGTCTTGAAATATCATTTGTTTGTTAATCCCTCGAATCATGATATGATATATGCCTGATTCGCTTTTCTTTCTTGCCATTCTTGCCAATTCTATCACCTCATAGTCAGTGTAACACAAGAGTCAGGAAAAGTAAAGTATAAGAACCGTCCCCATACTTTATTCTATCACCTCATAGTCAGTGTAACACAGGAGTCAGGAAAAGTAAAGTATAAGAACCGTCCCCATACTTTGAGAACCGTCCCCATACTTTGATTTTGGATAAATAAAATAGGTAAAAACCGGAATTTCAAAACAAGTTGGTTTGGAACTCTGGTTTTTACCTATTTTCTTTTTTATACGCACATGTGTAGCAAAGCATGTGCCGTGGCACCTTGGAACGAACTCTCGGTGCGGGAGCGGTCAACTCCCGCACCATAATGGAGTTCATTTAAGGTCTATACCGTTTGAATCAATTCTCACGGTAGTTTGTTTCTCACAATCAGATTAGAAATCTTTCTTTCTCTTTTTGATGGAAACGAATGCGATACCGATAGAGGAAACAAGGATGACAGACATAATGATTAAGGAAGCGTTATCGCCTGTGCTTGCAGATCTTCTGTAGCTGGTTCTTTCGCTCGTTCTTTCATCTTTCTTGGTTTCTTCCTTATCGGACTCAATCTTTCTTGCATTATCTTCCAAATATCTGAGTTGATCAGCCATCTTATCTATTTCGTCTTGAGAAGTAAACTCGTCGGCGTCAAACTTCGCATAGATATCGTCGATATATGCTTTGATTGCTTTAAGGTCTTCCTCGACATACTGACGGGACTGCACCATTTGCTTATATTTTGCATTAAGATCGTCGATTTCAGTCATATCCGGAACAAATACGGGTTCGGTCTTGTAAACCGCGGTATAAACTGCATTTTCTGTAGCTTCAACAACTTCTTTATCCCAACTTACGAAGGTGTAGGTGGTGCTGCCATCCGTGAAGGTTTCCTGAACAGGCGGAATTGTAGGCATTTGACCTTTCGCTACGGTTTGATTATGGTCTACAAGATGACCATCTTCAACCTGTGCAAATTCTTCCGCATATCTGAAGTTGATGGTGTACTCGTCAACAATAGGCGCTACGGTGTACTGAGCAACATAAGTGGTATCTGCTTGTGCAGTAGTAACTGTCTTGTCCCAACCGGTGAAGGTGTAGGTATCCGTTTCAGTGCTGAAGTTCTGCGGTTCGGGTTGTGTCACTTGAGAACCCTCTTCATAAACTGTCTCGTGGCTTGCATAGTTGCCACTCACTGCCTGCTCGGCATTCTCAGCATACTTGAAGTTGATGGTGTAGGTCTGACCCTGAACCGGAGTTTGGGTGTACTGAGCGGTGTAAACAGCTTCGCCATCTACAGGAGCAACAGTCGGATCCCAACCGGTAAAGTCATAACGCTGTCCGTCAACCACGAAACCTGTTGCCGGAGTGGTCAATTCAGGTGTGTCACCGAAAGCAACACTCATGGTATCCGTTACTTCGGAAGCATCAGTCGAGCTCTTAGTGATTACGGTGATGGTGTACATTCTCGGGCTCTCGCTGAATACAGCGTCGTAATCAGCATTGCCCTTACAGGTATCTTCTACATCCGGAGCCCAGTTTGTAAAGGTGTAAACTGTGGAAACGGACGGAGCCTTGGTCGGATTCTCGGGAAGCACAATGGTATCACCGAAGTGAAGTGTTTGCTTGTCATACTCGTTGCCATCTACCAAGAATCTGATTGTGTAATCAATGTAGGTAGGTGTGTAGGAAGCAACATAAGTCTGCGGGCCATCTACAGCATGCACTGCAGGAGTCCAACCTGCGAAGGAGTAGGTGTAGGTGTTATCAGCAGCCTTAGTCGGGTCAGCCGGAGCTGTCGGAGTAGTGCCGTAAGCCACTTCTATCGTGTCGATCGGGGTCTGGTCTTCATCCACAAATGTAATGGTGTACTTTCTTGTGGTTTCCTCGAATACTGCCATGTAGGTATCGTTACCTGCAACCGGAGCGATTGCCGGTTCCCAACCAACAAAGTTATAATCGGTGGATACGGTAGATTCCTTGGTCGGATCTGCCGGAGCCTGAACATCATCACCATAGTGGAGAATCTGTGTATCATAAATCTCACCGTCTACCAAGAAGGTAATGGTGTAATTAATGTAGTCAGCAGTGAAGTCTGCATAATACTCAGCATTTGCTGTGACTTTTTCGGGAAGAGTATCTACACCCCAGTTATTGAATGTGTAAGTGTAGGTATCATCAGCAGCCTTTACAGGATTCTCCGGTACTGTAAGATCATCATTGTAGAAGTAGCTGTTGGATGAATGAACCTTACCTTCCACTTTGAAGGTTACGGTGTAAACCTTCTTCTGCATATTATTCAAAGCATCGTTGATAGCGGTGGTCGCATTGTCAACTTCTGTCTGATGGGATTCGCCCAAACCGGGTTGTACATTTTCATTTACAGCATTCTGCAAAGCGGTCAAGGAATCACCCTCGTAGATCTTATCCTTATCCGCATTCTCCAGAATTGCGTTTGCAGCTTCTACAGCTGCGTTGTTTTCATTATAGTCAGCCGGGAGGAATGTACCGTCATCATACTGTGCAGTATAGGTAACATCCGCAGTTGCCGGAGCAATGTCTGCAGGCTGCTGGTCTACAGTCCAAGTAACGAAAGCATACTCATAGTCATTCTCCGTGTAATTCGGAGTTGCCGGAGCTTGAGCAGTCACGCCGTAGTCAACGATTCTCTCGGTTGTGCCTTCGTGAGTGATGAATGTAATGGTGAACTGGTTCGGAGTTAACTCAAAGTTGTTGAGTGCATCTCTCTTCGCATCCACATCGCCCTGTTGGCTCTTGAGCGGAGCGCTGTCAACCAATGCCTGTGCATCACTGATTAAGCCTCTGAAGTCAGTTGCATTTGCATACTTCTCATCAAAGATTTCAGACTCGGCAGTAATCTTGCCTTGAGCAGTATCAATTGCTGCTTCGAGTTCATCCAAATCCGCATAGTTGGTGGTTTCGCTATACTGAGCGGTATAGGTTTCGTCTTGAGTCGGAACCATTACCACATCTTTGCCCCAACCGGTGAAGGTGTAGGATGTGTTACCATCGTCCGAATCCGGTCTGGTCGGATTTTCCGGAACGGTGATAGTGTCACCGGCGTTCACGTTCTGCGTGGAAATCTCTCTACCATCCCAATCCTGGAATACGATGGTATAAGTGGTCACATGTTGACCCTTCGGCACCAAAGTGCTGTTTTTGATTGCGTTGGTCAACGCATCAATAGCGCCCTGTTTGCTCTGACCGACAGGTGCGGGAGGATTGAGATATTGCGTTGCCTCATCCAGTTTCTGATTAAGAGCTGCAACAGAATCATCTGTCCATTCGGTACCGCTGTCTCTCTCGGCAATCTTATCGTTGACTGCAGTCTGGAGCGCATCAGTATCTGCCGGTACAAAAGCATCATTAAATGTTGCGGTGTAAGTAGCGTTTGCTGTTACATCTGCAAAATCGGGAGACCAACCGGTGAAGGTGTAGTGATAGTCGCCTTCGTCATAATCGGTCACATTCGGAGCGCCGGCTTCAACCGTTGCCGCCGGTGTACCGTAATCATACGGTGTTACAACAGGGTCTTTACCCGTAACTGCATAAGTGACATTGTATTGTTGCACTTGTAATCGGTTGATTGCCTGTGTAATTGCATCAGCCATTGCCTCTACTGTCGCCTGATCGCCGGCAAGCAAGCCGCGCACAACTCCGTTGACAGCATCGGTAAGCACCTGTCTGCTTTGTGCAGTGTACTTGTCCGCATAACCTGTTTCCGCTGTCTTTTCATTTGCTGCAAGAATCGCGTTATCCACTGCTGAATAATCAGCGGGATTTTCAATGGTGTTATACGCTGCGGTATAGGTTTCATCACCGTTTACAGTACCGAGTGCGGGACTCCAACCGGTTAATTCATAGGTATAGGAACCATCGGCGGAATCATAAGTCTTTGCATCTTCAGGTACATAAGCAGAAGCTTCTGTGCCGTAATCAACAGAAATACCATAGGACTGCGGACCATCAACAGTGTTGTAGTTAAAGGTAAGCTGAGCTACCTTAGTATCGGGTGTGTACTGTGCTGTATAGGTTGTTGCACCTGTAGCAGCTACAATTTCTTTATCCCAACCGTTGAAAGTATAAGTCTTGGTAGAATCCTCATAGTTTGCTGTGGAACCTTCCGGCGGTACCGGAACAGAGCCTTCTGCGGTCGGAACTACTTGGCTTTGTGCGCCTTCTGCAGTTGTCCAAGCAAAGGTGATTTCATGCATCGTTGCCTTTGCTTCGAGTCTTGCTTTTGCAGCAACCAACTCATTCAAAGCGGTTTGGAGATCACCCTTGGTCGGATTGTCTTGAGAGAGAACAGTTTGCGCTGCACTTAATTTTTCAGCAAACGGTGCCCAAGTTTCGGGTGTGTAATTGTTCTCATCTAAAGCTGCATCGGCAGTCACTTCGTCTTGCAATGGTTTTTTGTCATTTTGTTGTTTTGTATATACTGCGGTGTAGGTAGCATCTTCTGTCGCAGCAACAATTTCCTTATCCCAACCGGTGAACGCATAATCATAATCACCATCGGTATAAGACTCGGTAACTTCCGGTGCTTCCGGAGTAGTGCCTTCCTCAACCTCGGTTCTGACAACATCTTCAATCGGCTGACCATTAGCATCTACAAGACCGGTAAAGGTGATGGTGTAGGTGGATGCAACCGGATCAAAATCGGGTGAGAATGCCATTTCGGCAACACCACATTCCACAAAGGATTCCATCTTGGAAGAAACCCTGTTGGCGCCACCCTTCATGACTGCAGGGATGCCTGCTTCGTTCAAATCAGCATCGGTAGCATACTCGATAGCATCTTTGCACTGCTGCAAGGTTTTACCTTCTTGCGGCTTTAAGTATACATGCGCTACGGTGATGGTGAAATCATCCAATTCATCCCAGTTTTCATAACCGGAAGCGCACATGCTGTTTACCATGATAAACACCTTTGAAGAATCGGTGCTGTAGCCGAGTGCACTGGTATCGGTTGAGAAGGAAACGATATCGCCGCCTGTGGCGCCTTCATATGTCGGAACGCTTTCGCCCGCATTACCCCAGTTACCGCTACCGGGAACAGTCTTGTTGGCGGATGCTTCAATCGCTGTCAACATAGCATCCATATTCGGTGTACCTCTTTTGGTGGGTGGCGTTTTCACTACAGTGCTCAATACGGTCGGATCAATTGTAATAATTTGATTCGCCATGGTAATCTGTCGCTCGGCACCTTCTGCCAAAGACATATACCCGCTCACTTGAAGTTTCAAAGCCACATCAATACAACCGGCATAATTACCGGCATCTTCGCCAGCAATGGATACATCAATAACATTTGTTACTGCGTTTCCGATCTTGCTGTCGAGACCCTTACTCACAATGAGCTGTGCCGGAATCATGGAAAATACCATGACCAGAGCAAGGGCCAAGCTTAGAACTTTTTTGACCTTCATAAATTTACCTCCATGAAAATTTCTATATAAACAATCCCGGTTTTGCTCTTTTTCCGAGATGTGCTACTCATCCCGAAAAAGGAGCAAAGCACAAGGATTTATTTATAACTGCTTTTAAGATTCTAATTTTTGCTTTTTCTTTTTGATAACAATCACGATAATCACTGCTGCCGCAACGGCAACGGCTGCGCCGATGCCCGCAAAAATCCAAACCTTTTTGGAAGAGGAAGCCTGTTCCGGTTCCAATTGGTCGATTAGCTCGGGAAACTCTGTTTCCAGCGCTAATTGCGCCTCGCGGACTCTCTCGAGCGCCTCCTGCTTTTGCTCGGCAGTGGCATTTTCATCGCTCAAAATCTTTTCCGCCTCTTCGATGGCTTTTTCATACGCTTTGTAAGCCGCACTTTCTTTTTGCGCATCGCTGAGATTCAAAGATTTTGCTGTTTGAATTTTTTGCACTAACTCCTCTTCAACTTCCTGTTCGGTCATATCCGAGATAGCTTTTGTAGTGCTTTGTTTGTCGGTATCTGCGGGCGCATCCCCCTTTGCAGTATCTTCCTGCTTTTTGGTGGTATCCTCTTGCTGCGCGGGCGTTGTTTCGGGTTCAACAGTTTGACCGCCGCCTTCTATCAACGCTTCATCCGCACTCAAGGTGATGGCGCTCGGCGCGGTACCGACTTCTTTTTTACTGCTGATTTGTGTAACATACACGGCTTTGGAAGGACAATCCTTCCCGATTTCGCTTGCCTTCGCAAGGCGAATTGCGCCTTCGGGCAATGCACCATCCTTCTTCGCTTGCAAATAGTAAGATGCAAACAAACTCTTTTGCGGTACTTGAATGCCCGATACCGCCATGCCGCACACAAAGATATACAGATTTTTGCTCTTTTCATTGTAAGAAGCAAGGCTCATACCTTTTATGCTGGAAAAGGATTCCTGCTCCTCACCGATTTTTCCCGCCGTAACCGGAAAGTTTTTACCTAAAACGACTACATCTTTTTTGTAATCATCGGTAATCGCTGCGCCCTTTTTGTTGACCACATCGACATAATCGGTGTTAATCACCAGTGTAGCGCCGGCGGTAGTAATGAGTTCATCGGGGTCGGTTTGCATATATAAATCTACTTGTATATTGCCGGGTGCCGACTCCGACTTGGAAAGCTTGAACTCAAAACTGCTGTTTTTGTCGATTGCGGCTGCAAATGCGTGTATCCCGGGCACACATTGGATACTCAGTAACAGCGCAAGTGCAAGCGCAATCCATTTTTTCGGTTTGAATGTTAATCTCATAAATCTAATACTTGGGTGTCGGAAGCAGCGCCGTAGTGGCTTGCCAGGAGAACGATACTGATATCGTTCGGACCGATAACGGCGTCACCATCAACATTAAAGACAGCATTTTCTTCAGTTGCATTGTCACCGTAGACTTGAATCATATCGGAAATATCCTTCGGAGCGATGGAAGCGGAATTGTCCACATCACCGAACATCAAATAGATTTGCGGAACAACCGTTTCATTCTCGGGAGTCACCACTACATTATTAATGGTATAGCCGAGAGAACCGGGTGCCGAAATGGTGATGGTGTAGGTGCCTGCCTCAACTTCGGGGAAGGAATAGCCCTGCTCCGCTTTGGTGGTGGCGGAATAGCTGTTTGTTTCATTGGCTAATACAACGGTAACATCCACTGCATTTTCACCAACATTATCGGATTGAATAGCACCTGTTACACTACCGGTGCTCGGGAAATCGAAAACGATGCTGACATCTGTAACCACATCATCCGTGCTTGTACCGATCGGAGTGGATTTGGAGCCGATAGCACCGGGAGCAATAGCAAATGCAGGACATGCCTCGGCATTTTTGTATTCGCTCAAAGCCATAGCTCTAACATTCTCTTCGCTCGGCTTTACGCCATCCTTCGCCTGAAGGAAGAAGGTGAATACTTCGCTGTTTGCCGATACTTCGAGACCGCTTGCGGACAAGCCGCTGATGAAGATGTAAAACTCTTCATTGGTTGCATTGTAGGAAACCAGGGAAAGGAAGGAGCCGTAAATGAACAAATCTTCCTCATCTTCACCGATTTGTGTTGCGGTAAGTTTACCGAAATCTGCGCCTACCTGCTTGCTGTCAACCTTATACTGGTCAGTGACAAGCTCACCATTCTTATTGACCAAATCAAACTTGGTAGCATCCACAACGATGGTAGCACCAATGGTGGTGATAAGCTCATTCTCATCTGTGCTCATGCTTAAGGCTGCCTTTACATTGCCGGGGTCGGAAGCCTCACCGGGTGTAAGGGTGAATTTAAAGCTGGTGTCCTGGGACAAAGCGCTTGCCGATGCATTCATCGCAAACGGCACCTGAAGGAGCATTGCGAGTACCAAAACCGGTACCAAAACTTTTAAAATCTTTTTCATAATAAACCTCGTTTTCAAATTGTAATAATGTATTTAAATATTATTTATTAAAAACTAATTTAACTCATGACAACTATACTGCCAAATCCAGCACTCGTGTCGCTGAAGAAGCACCGTAGTGGTCGGCTAATAAGACCATACTAATATCGGTCGGGCTGATAACACCGTCACCATCCACATCAAAAGCGCTCGGCTCGGTGACCACATCACCGTAATGAATCAGGATGTCGGAAATATCCTTCGGTGCAATTGTAGTGGAACCATCCGCATCACCGAACATCAGATATACCTGCGGGATTTCCGCTACCTGACCGCCCTCTACCACAACATTCTTCACGGTAAAGCCGAGAGAACCGAGAGCGGAGAAGGTTAAGGTGTAGGTGCCGGGAGCAACGCCTTCAAAGCTGTAGCCCTCTTCCCTAATGGTGGTGGTTGTGTAGGAATTCTGCTCATTCGCAAGCACGACGGTTACGGTTGCGGCTACATTACCGGTATTATCGGATTTCAAGGTGCCTGTAACCGTGCCGGCTTCGGACTTTTCAAGAACAATCTGCGCTGCATCATTGTGCATGTAGGATTCCGCGATTTGAGATTCATCGTCACCGTAAATCATAGCGGAGTAGTTGGATCTGTCCGGAACATTGTTGGCTGCAAGCGGCACTGTCTTGAGATAAGAGCTGCTTGCTGCGCCTGTTGCCGTGAAGTGCAAGGTTGCAATCAAATCCTTGGATGCCGCACTCGGAGCGAGCACGGAATCAAAATCAGCTGCAAACTTGAGGATACCGGCTTTGCCCATGCTGTCCAAACCGAAATCGGTCGGATCGAAGGAAGCATCGCCCGTATTGGCATAAATAAGGGTGCCGTTATTGATTTCAATGGACTTGTAAGTCATTGCCTGTGCATCATAGATAGCGGCAATTTGAATACCGTCAACCTGATTCATCGGGTGGTTCAGGTAAACCTTAACGACAATGTTGGAAGCATCATCCGGATCAATTTCTTGTACAAATTCAAGATTTGCATAGAAATATTCGTAGGTTTCACCTTCAAAGTCCATCTCACCTTCCCAGCTCTTAACAAGCTCTAAGCCTTTAATGGCTGTGTCAAGCTGTGCAGTGAGGGCATCCAATGTGGGTTGATATTCAATGTTTTGACCTTTGACAACTTCTTTGAGTACATTTTCAACAGCGGCTACCGATTCAGGTGTATAGAATTCGGTTTGAATTGCAGCATACTGCTCTTCAAGAGCATTCCATGCGCTGTAATCAGCATCCTTCATCACAAGTGCATTGAGTGCATTTCTCAGTGCGAGGATTGCGCCGGCTACTTCTTCGTTGGTCGCATTTTCATCATCATACACGCTTTGTGCCTGTGTGAGAGCGGCATTGACTGCGGAGAAATCAACATATTTCTCGGCATCAAGTGCATTTGCATCATCGATAAGCTGCTTCAAAGCACCTTTGTCTGCCTTAATGACAAGCTCATCAAAGAGTGCATTTACGGCTGCCGTTGCAGTATCTACCGTGCCTTGTTGGGTAATATCAAGTTCTTTGTCAAGTGCATTATCAATGGTATTTAACTTAGTCGTAACAGAAGTAATGGAATCCGGTGTGTAATCGGGTTTTGCAAGTTCTGTTCTAAGAGAATCTACGGCGGCATTGTAAGCGGTATAATCAGCGGGCTTGGGCATCAATGCATCTGCAGCGTCTGCGATAGCGGATGCCATTGCATCGACTTGTGCCTGCTTGGTTCTGCCAAGACCTTCCACAACAGCTTCGAGTGCGCTATCCAACACAGCAAGTGACTCTGCCGTATAGATATCTCTGTTAATCTCGGCTGCAATTGCCTTTGCATTATTTACCGCCGTGTAATCGGCAGGAACGAAATCTCTTGAATACTGTGCGGTGTAGGTGGTATCGCCTGCTGCAGGGATTATCACCTTGTCCCAACCGTTGAAAGTGATTTGATAATCACCGTCTGTCGGGTCGGCATGGTCAATCAACTCGGGAACGGTCGGCATATTACCGGCTGCCACTTGTTGTGTTGACTGCACGCCCTCAATATCAAATGTAATATTATAAATAATTACTTCGGAAGAATAAACTGCATTATATTCTGTAACCGTACCGTCATAACCTGCGGGAGTCGGATCCCAATTCTTGAAGGAGTAGGTCTTGCCGCCTGCTTCATAGCTCGGAACACTCGGTCCTACCGGAATCTCACCCCAGTGAACGGTGACATCTTTGGAGCCGCCGTTATCCCACTTAAAGGTTACGGTGTAATCAATATATGTTTTATTATACTGTGCAGTATATGTTGTATCGCCCTGTACTGTTGTAACCGCTTTATCCCAGCCTTTAAAGGTATAATTAAAGGTATTGTCTGCATAACCCGATACGCTCGGAACCGTTACGGTATCATCGTAATGATAGGTATCGGAGGTTGTGCCGTCATGGGTTACAAAGGTAATTGTATAATCAATATAGGTTGCTTTGTAAGTAGCGGTATAGGTTTGATCCTTTGTTACGGTCGCTGCCACTGCGGGGGACCAACCGTTAAAGGTATAGGTGTAGGTGTTATCTGCTGCCTTGCTCGGATCTGTCGGCGGAACGATTTCTGCGCCGTAAGCCAAATTATCTTCCTTCAAAACAGTTGTGCCATCTTCATCCACAAACTTGATGGTGAAGGTCTTGGTGGATTCGGCATAGGTTGCCGTGTATGTAGCAGCACCTGCGCATGCTACCAATTCCGGAGACCAACCGTTGAATACATAGGTTGTGGAAGCATCTTCATAACCGGGAACTGTGGGAGCTACCGGCATATCGCCCCAGTGTGTCTTAACAACTGCGGAATCGCCATGCCAGTTGAAAGTAATATCATACTCTTTCCAAGTTTCTTCAAACCGAGCGACATATGTTGTGTTCGCTGCTGCGGGAACAATCTCTTTATCCCAACCGGTGAAGTGATATGTCTTTGCATTATCTTCATAATCTTCAACTGAAGGTGCTACGGGTGTTTCGCCTGCGGAAACAATTTGAGTAGAAGCAATGACGCCATTGACTTCAAACTTGATTTCATAGGTCGCTGCCGGCTCTGTAAGAGCATTAGCCGCTGCGATGATGGCAGCTGTTTGCGCATCTACAACACTTTGCTCGGTTCTGCCCTTGCCGCTGACATCTTTAGTCAGCTCGGTATTTAATGCTGCAACGGACTCATCTGTCCAAGTGGTGCCATTGTCTCTCTTGGCAATCGCCTGAGCTTTTGCAGTATTGTAAGCCGTGTAATCGGCAGAGACAAATACACTGTTATACTGTGCTACATATGTGGTGGCTGCGCTTGCCGGCTGCAGATCGGGAGACCAACCGGAGAAGCTGAAATCATAGTCGCCATCTCCATAGCTCGGTACATCAGGAGCCTGCGGATAAGTGCCTTCTTTGGTGCTGACAACTTCACTGCCGCCGTTCCAAGAGAAGGTGATGTCGTAGTAAACATCTGCAGAGCCGCCTTCAATCTTGAATACTCTGGAAGGAGATACAGCTGCAAACGCAGTTTCATAAACGCCTTCGGTTGAAGTGGTAGCAATATCATTTAAGAACCCGAGACCACTGGAGAATACAATGGAGGGTACTAATGCAATTCTGGTGGAGCTGACCGCTGCCTTAGCCTTAAAGGTGGCTTGGAATACAGCATGGCTGCCTGCCTCTAAACCGGTAAGGTTCATAAGCGGTACATTGACCACTGCCGGAGCGCTGAACGGTGAGGAGCCGAGAAGGCTGGCAAAGCTTTCGGCAGTCAGCGGGTCGCCGTTGATGCCTCTGGTTAAGGTTGTCGGGTCAACGGGGACAACGGAATCCGCGGTCGGCTGCAATGTCTCGCTGTAGAATTCAAAGCCATTGAGCGGTTCTACGCCGAGGAATTCGAGCTTGCTGCTATCAAAAGCGAGGAAGCCCTGATAACCGACGACAGAGTCATCCGGGTGGTTCAGAGTAACGGTTGCCGTAATCGTATCATCTACCGAGTAGTTGGTAGCATCGGTCGAGACAACCGCTTGCACTCTCAAATCGCTGCTTGGACCGTCTTGGTCATAGCCCGAGTAAGCAAAAGCGCTTACAGCAAAGCTGCTAAAGGCTAATAAGACAGCCAACAGGATGCAAAGAGCTTTTTTCAAATTTTTTGCCATAAAAATCTCTCCTTTTCAACAATGTGGGCGCTAGTTGATTTAGATCTCAAAATATATATTACGTGCGCGATAATATATACAAGGGCAGACTATGCCCCGAGACTAGTCTACTATACGTTCATATTTTACCATCTCACCATACCAAAGTCAATTACTTTATTATAAATAGAAGCCGAAAAAATTAACGAAAAAATGACACAATTTTATACATTGTGTACAAGTCCGTATTTTGCCATTATTTTTGTTGTGCAAAACAGAGATTTTTTTGCATTTTGCTTGTATATTTTTAACAAATTATAAACGACTGTTGCTTCCGTTTTCTTGGCGTTTGGCGTGTGCTTTTATAGCAAAAAAACGTCTTTAGCAATCTGTTTTGCCGATTTGAAGGCATGTCCGAGGGGCAAAAAAACGCCCCGACTAAAAGCCGGTCGGGGCAGTTCATTAATTATTTGTAATTAATCGTTGATATAAGGCATCAGAGACATATATCTTGCTCTTTTAACAGCGGTTGTCACCATTCTCTGGTGCTTTGCGCAGGTACCTGTTACGCGGCGCGGCAAAATCTTTGCTCTCTCGGAAACATATCTGCGTAATTTTGCTGTATCCTTATAATCGATATAGTCAACCTTCTCGGCACAGAAAGCGCATACTTTTCTTCTGCTCTTTCCGCCCGGTCTGCGGTTCTTATCGTAAGCCATTTTATTTCTCCTTCCGAATGTAATGGAATCAGAACGGTAAATCGTCTTCCGCATCACCGGTCACGGTGAAATCAGACGCATCGGCACTCGCATAAGTAACGGGAGCAGCGGGAGCCGCCTGCTGCGCCGGCGCAGCATAACCGCCTGCCTGATTTTCTTCGGCAGCGCGCTTGCTTTCCGCAAAATACTGCTGGTTAACAACAATTTCCGTTGCTTTTCTGTTATTGCCGTTTTTGTCCTGATACTGGCGGGTTTGCAATGAACCGGTCACAACAATGAGTGAGCCTTTTTTGAAATATTTACCGATAAACTCGGCATTATTTCTCCAAGCCACACAGTCAATCCAGTTGGGTGCATCGCCATCTCTTTTAAAATCCTTGTCATTTGCAATGGTGAATGAGCATACGCTAACACCGTTGGGTGTTTGCCTGACTTCAGGGTCTGCGGTGAGCCTACCCATCACGGAGATATTATTTAACATTATTTCTCCTCCTTGTTCATAATCATTGCACGAAGTGCTCCGTCGGTAATACCGAATACACGATGAAATTCGGTCGGGAATGACGGTTCCGATTCGAAGTTTGCAAGAACATAGTAGCCTTCCGGCTCATCGTTGACAGGATAGGCAAGTTTGCGCTTACCCCACACATCAACTTCGCCAAGAGTGCCGTTCTTAGAGATAAGATCAAGGAACTTATCCTTCAAAGCTTCGCTTGCTTCCTCGCCGTCTTTAACGGAGAAGAACATAAGAACTTCATATTTTGACATTCATTGACACCTCCTTTTGGTCAATCGGGCACAGCTTGTGCTATGCCAAGGAGAACTTTACATCGAAAGTTCCTTGCTTAGTAAAATTTAAGCTTCATTATTTTAACAATAAGTAACAAATTTGTCAACCATTATTTTTTATGACGAGAACATCGCCATAATGTAAGCGACAATTTGTACGATTGCCGAATGCGCAAAATAACCGATAACAATACCGATTAAGCTTACACCGCCGCGCGTGAGCAGATTTAATCGAAAATCCGAACGGGTCATGCCGCCCAGGATATCGGCACTATTTTGCATGCGCGCTATGGTATCTTTACAATGCTTTAAGTACAGCGCATAAAAGAGCATGCCGCAAAGAATATGCACCGGCAACATACTGAGTACCAGCATCAGGGAAAACTTTTGCCCCAATCCGCTGTCCTGCGCCTCCTGCACAGAAGCCTCTATCACCTTGTAATACTCTTCTTGTGTCATATTATCGGAGGTGATGGAGGTATTTGCCTGTGTATTGACAATTTTGCTCAGTTGTGCAACCGGGTCTCCCAATGCATAATTACACACATTTAACAAGAGTACCTGTGCCAAAATCACAATCAATCCGTATTTATACAGCTTGCGAAAAAAGAAATAAAGATAGCCGAAAATGAAAGCCGGCCAGCTCCAACTGAGTTTCACCTTGCTTTGTGCAAGCTTTTTTAAGAGCGGCATAAACTTAGCACCGTTGCTGCGCACAATCAGAGCGAAATCCTCTGCCTTATATCCATCAATTTCTTCTTGCGGAGCCAAACCGCCTAAAGGGTCTTGTCGGGCATACTTGCGTGTTTGTTTTGTGACAGGATCACCTTTTTTGTGGCCGCAGCAAACACAGTATTCATCATCACCGATAAACTTTGCGCCGCATCTTGCACAATGCGCTCCATCCGCCGTATCGGTTTGCGCCGCCTGCTGCCCGGCACCCGCCATTTGTGCTTTTACCGCACCGATAAAATCTTCGGTTTGCTCTATCGGCTGCACGGTATCCTCAGTGCGCTTGTTGTAGGCATATCCGGTTTTGTGCTCGGCTGCATGCGCGCACACACCGTGCTCTTCCCAGCACTTGCGGTGATAGGGTGCGCCGCAATCGGGACATACCACGACATCATCATTTTTGGCGAACTGTTCGCCGCAGTATTCACAATGTTTATTCTCGTACATAAATTACCTCGAAATCATAGAGTGGCTCATATTATACATCTTATAACAGAAAAAATCAATATCTCGACAAATAAGGATTTGCGGGCTCCCAAATCCTTATTTGAAATTTTGAATTTTGAATTATGAATTTTGAATTGTGGGCGGGACACCCGCACCCGATTATATTGTATCTACGCCGCTTGCGGCTTATGATGGGTAAGGGCGAAGTGTGCGGGTTCAGCGCATCGGTAAGTTGAAAGTGTCAGCGGATGGGTAAGTGCAGGTTCAGGGCATCGGTAAGTCTTTCAAGGTATAATAGAAGCCAAAGAGGTGATCATTATGCCATGGAAGGAAACCAATACAATAGAACAAAAAGAACAATTCATTCACGAAATGCTCAAGCAAAACAAACCATT